>JAMPYH010000230.1 GCA_023700785.1 Candidatus Zixiibacteriota bacterium | reverse complement strand
TGGGGACTCAAAGCCCGGCTGGCGCGCTGATTCCGCGTACGGAGCTGCTAGAATGTCCAAACTTATCGAATGCGTCCCGAATTTCTCGGAGGGACGCCGCCCTGAAGTTATCAAATCCATTTGCGATGCCATCACCTCGGTTCCGGGAGTTACCCTGCTGGATCACGAGATGGACGGCGACCACAATCGCGCGGTGGTGACGTTTGTCTGCCACCCTGATCTGGTCGTTGAAGCGGCGTTTCGCGGTTATGCCAAAGCCGCCGAACTGATCGACATGCGTACGCACAAAGGGGAGCATCCACGGATGGGAGCGTGTGATGTCTGTCCCTTTATCCCTCTATCCGAGGTGAGTATCGATGACGCGATCGAACTCGCGAATAAGCTGGGGAAGCGGGTTGGCGAAGAACTGCAGATCCCGGTTTATTTGTATGAAGACGCCGCGACCAGCAGTAAGCGCAAGAATCTCGCGAATGTCCGACTCGGAGAGTACGAGGGAATCCGCGACTCAATTGAGTCAGATGATTCGCGGATCCCGGATTATGGCCCCCGAAAGATGAATCTGAGATCCGGCTCGACCGCTATCGGCGTTCGGTTCCCCCTGGTGGCATTTAATGTTTACCTCGGGACCAACAACAAAGAGATCGCGGATAAGGTCGCTGACGCCGTTCGCTCGCTCACAGGGGGCTATCGTTTTGTCAAAGCGCTCGGCTTTGACATCAAAGAACGCAACCAGGTGCAGGTTTCGATGAACCTGGTCAACTACACCAAGACGCCGATCTTCAGGGTCTTTGAGACGATCAAGGCCGAGGCCGCCCGCTATGGAGTGAATGTTACTTCATCCGAGGTGGTCGGCCTGGTGCCAAACGACGCCCTGGTGGCGGTCTCCGACTATTATCTGCGCCTTGAAAGATTCACCAAACATCAGATCCTTGAGGAGAAGCTGAAGCTCGCCGGCGCTGACGGCAGCTCTGACGGCGGCGCGGTTGTTGCCGAGAGCTTTTACGACCAGGTGGCGTCATCGTCACCCGCCCCCGGAGGTGGTTCCGTCTCCGCCTCGCTTGGTTCACTGGCGGCCTGTCTGGCGGCGATGGTCAGCCGGCTGACAGTCGGCAAGAAGAAGTATGAGACTGTAAAGGCTGAGTTGTCTGACGTCCGCGATAAGGCGGATGCCCTTCGCAAAGAGCTTGAACAACTGATCGTGACCGACATGAACGCCTTTAACGCGGTGATGGACACATTCAAGCTGCCCAAGTCCACCGACGAGCAGATCGCGGCTCGGGATGCCGCTATTCAGGCGGCGACCAAGAGAGCGACTACGGTCCCGCTGACGGTTATGCGGAAGTCAGTCGAAGCGCTGGAGTATGCGCTGATCGTGGCGGAAAAAGGGAATGAAAACTCGATCTCGGATGCCGGAGTAGCCGGATTAGCCGGCCTGGCGGCGGTCGAAGGTGCTTCGTACAATGTGCGGATAAATCTCAAAAACCTCTCCGACGCCGCGTTTGTCACCGCCACTCGGGAGGAAATGACCCAGCTTCGATCTCGCGCAAATGATCTGGCCATCAAAGTCAGGCAAGTCGTAGAGAGCAAGCTGTAGCCTGATGCCAGCCTTTATCGATCTGCATATGCACACGAACTTTTCCGACGGAGTCTGCACTCCGGAGGAACTTCTGGAGAATGTGCGCAGATCAGGCGTGGTGGCGTTCTCGGTGACTGACCATGATACTTTGGACGGCTACCGGGCGGTCAGGGCGCTTTTGTCGGCACATGACCCTGAGTTGCTCCCAGGGGTGGAATTGTCGGTCTCGATGGAGAGTGACGATGTCCACATGCTGGCCTACTTTTTCAATCCTGATTCGTCGGAATTCAACGAAGCGCTCGAGAATTTCCGGCAAAAGCGGAATCATCGAGGTCGGATGATTGTAGAAAAGCTGCAGGGGATTGGCCTGGACATTCCCTTTGAAGCCGTGGAGGAGACCGCGGGAGGCTCGGTGATCGGTCGCCCGCACATCGCGGAAACGCTCCAGCGCCTCAAGGCGGTTGCGGGATACCAGGAAGCGTTCGATCGCTACATCAAAAAAGATGGTCCGGCGTATGTACCGAAGGCCTTTTTTGAGCCATCGGAAGCGATTGAGATGGTCCATCGAGCGGGCGGGATCACGGTTCTGGCTCATCCGATGATCGACAATATGCTCAGGCATTTGGAACGGCTGGTTGATATGGGTCTCGACGGGATCGAAGTACGCCATTCAAATCATTCGGCAGGCGATGTCACCCGGCTGGCCAAGATCGCCGGCCGATACGGGCTTCTTCAGTCAGGCGGCTCAGACTTCCACGGCCGCGAAGGGCGTCATGGTGTTGTCGGCTCGCAACAGGTGCCGGTCGCATATCTTGAGTCCATGAAAGAACATCTAAGCAAGATCCGAGGTCGCCAGTGAGAACATCTGTCGCGTTTCTTATTTTCGCCTGTATTGTTTTAGTTATTTCCAGCACTTCACACGGAGCCGGGGTTCTCGACCGCGACCAGCAGATCCAGATCATCGACGATTTCCTTTTTGTCATGGGCCGTGCTCCACAGCCGAGCGCGGCATCGTCCGCGGTCAGAGAAGCGCTCGACGCGTCGTCAGTGCCCCACAAATGCGGCATGTCAGCCGCGGCCGACTTTGCCATGAATCGAGGGCGGCTTGATCGCGACCTCCTGGTGTCCGCGGGGATCGCGCAATTGAACCTTCGCCCGGACTTGCCGTTCTCCCACGTCTCGCCAGACGGCTTGTTTACGATTCATTACGCCAAGACCGGGACTGACGCGGTCTATCGCGCCGGTGAGGATGGCGACGGTGATGGTGTGCCGAACTATGTCGAAGCCACCGCGTTGATAGCGGATTCTGTTTATGACCACATTATCAATCAGCTGGGATACCCGATCCCGCCAAGCGACGGCTTCTATCCCGAAGGCGCGGATCCCTCGTATGATATCTACCTCGTGAACCTCTCGTCGAACTTGTATGGCCTGACCTACATGGACTCGGTCTGGGCGGACTCGGTCGGTTATTACCAATCAACTTCCTTCATCGTACTGGACAACGATTACGGTGATCTGGATGGATATCAGAGCAGACCGCTCGATGCCATTCGAGTGACCACGGCGCACGAGTTTTTCCATGCCGTTCAATTTGGGATCGACCCGTTTGAGGCCGAGGATTTCGACCAGGCGGTTCAGAAGCGCTATTGGATGGAGATATCGTCAGTCTGGATGGAAGAGGAAGTGTACGACAACATCAACGACTATTACGTGTATCTGCCATACTTCTTCAACGATCCGACAGTCTCCCTGCAACGATTTGCCAGCGGTGACAATCATCCCTATGCCTCGGGGATATTTGGCGTGTTCCTTTCGGAGCGCTTCAATCGCGATGTGATGCGCGAAACCTGGTTCAAGTGCGGAGAATATGGCGTGGGGCCGCACGTGTTCATTGCTCTCGATGAGGTGCTGGATTCGGCTACCTCCGGGCAGTATGACCTTCCACGGGCTTTCGCGGAGTTTGCCCAATGGAATTACTTTACAAACTTCCGGGCTCCCTGGGCTCCGGGTGGCGCCACCTACGAAGAGGCAATAGAGTATCCCGCGATACCGGCGTCCGCTATGTTCAAGAACTCCAGCTTTGACACGATAGGCGCCGCCGAGCCCGAGCATATGGCGGCAGCGTATATTCGCTTTCAGGGAGGACTGGGGATCGAGGAACGGATCTGGGCGGCCGGTCGCAATATTGATCCCGACACCGTCTGCAATCTCGCCTTTGTGACCAAATTATTTGACGATACGGTTTCCCAGCAGAATCGCTCAGTGACTGAGATACCGCTCTCGTACCCCGAGGCATCCTGTCCGGATTTCCGCGATAATTTTGACACCTGCGCGCTCAATACAGGATGCGCCAGCACCACCAGAGCCGTATTCGACACGCTGTTCGACGTTACGCTCGTGCTGGACAGTCTGCAGAGCCCGTGGTATATCTCCGCGATGTACCAATTGACCAGCGCGCTGGATTCTCACGAAGTTGACGCGTTCCCGGTAGGAGCTCCCTCGCGAGTTACGTTGGTGACACAGACCGTCAATCCGGAGCGTTTTTGCTCATACGTACTGGTGCTCTCCGCCGCGTCCACGAATTATCGGCGCTACGATCCGGACGGCCTGATGTATGTACGCTATGTCGTCGATGAGATCCCCGACGCCGCGCTCCGCGCCGATTGTTTTGGTGAAGGCGTACTTTCGAACGCGAATGAAGCCACGTTAATTGCATTTCCAAATCCGGCGGTGGAGTCAAAAATGACCAATCGGGAGGTTAGATTCAGTTTCCGATTTCCTGCTTATCCATCAGATTTCTCCGATTGTACAGGCAAAACTATGGCAGTTGACATTTTTTCCCTAGCGGGTGAAAGGGTAAGTTCAATGTCCTCAGTTGCCTTTTTTGAGTCCTTTTTAAACAGTGAGATTCGCACTACCGGAGGGCCTATCTGGAGGCTTCAAAATGACAAAGCGTCCGACATTGCGTCCGGAGTCTACATAGCACATGTTCGTCTTTATTGTGGTGAAAAGGGCTCGGAACTGCTCGCGGAGAACAAAGTGAAGGTGGCTGTTATTCGATGACCAGCCTGCGACTGCTGACACGCGTGGCGCTTTTTTCGGCGCTTATCTACGTTTTGGCGCTCGCGACCGCGTTTCTACCCAATGTCAAACTGATCTTTTTCCTG
>JAMPYH010000229.1 GCA_023700785.1 Candidatus Zixiibacteriota bacterium | reverse complement strand
GAGGTCTTGTATCTTGAATGAAGATAGTGGAAGTGGGCCTTGACCGTTGGGCGACATAATAAATCAGCTTGCCCACATTTACAAAATCCGTATCTTAAAGCAGACGAATTCTCGAACGATGGACGAGGAGGTACTGTGTCCAAAACTACTTCCGCAGTTATACTTGTTACCGTTACCGCATTCCTGGGTCAAACCTGTAGCGATAAAAGACCTACACAACCCATAGAAACTCCCTTTGGGGTTCGGATTCAGATACTTGATTCCGGCGGAGTGCCCGTTCCCGGCCTTTTGGTCAGCACTTGGACAGATACTGTAGTCATAGAGCCTGAACAGTCGAGGGCCGCCCTACTTCTCCAAGCGACCGATGCGTCTCTGTACGGCGATGTTAATTGTGATGGACGAGCTTTCACCATATGGGATGTCGAGGGTATGATGTACTACTTGACTAATCATTCGCGCCTTCTCACCGAAGAGCAATGGGATTGCTTGGAGTCGCACGGAAATCTGGTGCCGGCCACCAAAGGGGTCACGGTAGCCGATTTTGCATATTTGTTTATGCGGTTCAATTATACAGGCATTCCCGACGGTCGTACACTGAGATATGGTGAGATGAATTACCTCTACGATGATTCTACCGGAATACTTTCATTTCCGTATCCGACCGAGGTACAGGCGCTGTTCCTTACTTACGAGCAACCAGGGTTTAGCTGGCCATACATCGCAAATTGGGAAACCAAGCAAATTGACTACCTATATGGGTCCGATTCAAGTTATTACTATACTCTAGTATGGACAGTCGGCAGCCTTGGCGGAGATGTCGTGAAGGGATTTGGAAAACTGCATTCGATCGAAGCAGCAGGTCGCTATGGACAACCACTACACCTGACCCGGATTGCTCATGATTACCGGATCGCAGCATGGGATACCGATCTCTCTGACAGTGTGGTTGAATTCAGGCTCTTCAATGAGATAAAGCGCCCCGCAGAGATCAAGGTCTTTGATTTGGAAAACCTTTTGGTAGAAGATACGGTTGTAGTGGTTGGGCCAAATTGGCCCATAGCCTGGGAACCAGATTCTCTCTACTCGACCGTCTACCGGTTCGAAATGGAAGTGGTCGAGGCCGAGGGATTGATTGTGAGGGATACTTCCTATGGGGTCTTTTGGACTGATGATCCTGAGCGGACAACTGTAGGCAAAACAAATTCTGAGGGCGAAGTGATCGTAAACGACATTCGTCTCTTTCCCAGCCTGTTCGAATTGCCAACTTTGCGGGTAGCCGACACGACATATCCCTACTACGGCACCCCATTTGTCTTTTCTGATTCAGTTACGTTTCATGTGAGAAACACCTCGACGGGTGAATTCAAGGAGCAACGGTTTATGATATCGCATGGTCGTAACGATATCACTATCCCGTGGCCGTGACACAACGTCAGGATCGCGAGGACCGTCGTTACAAGAACGCATCAGTTACGTAGGGCAGGATCCCTGACCCGATAGGGGCAGAGTGATCCTGCCATTTCAATATCTGCGGATTCAATGTCTGAACAGATTTTAGGATCATGTGACAAGATAGAGCTTTCGAGCCACGCGGTCAATATGTACAATTCCCACCATAAATAGTGGGGTACGGAGACAAAGCCGATGGGGCGATGAATCGACTACTGTTTCTTCGACTTGATGATCACATACAGTATCACCGCCAGCACTATCAGGCTCATGCTGACCGCGAGGATCAAGAGAATTGTAGGCATCTGCGTCTCCCCTACCGGTTGAATCGATAGCCGACCGCGCGGATCGTCTCGATATATTTCGGATTCTTCGGGTCGTCTTCGAATATCTTGCGAAGTTTCAGGATAAAATTGTCAACCGTTCGATTGGTCGGATAAATATGATACCCCCAGACCGCGTCGAGCAGTTGATCGCGGCTGACCACTTCGTTCGCCCGCTCTATCAAATATTTAAGCACCATGCACTCTTTACGGGTCAGCTGATATTTCCCGCCGGGACCTTCGGCGAAGTAGGTCTTGAAGTTCATCTTCCGGCCATCCCAGAGATATTCATCGGAGAGCGCGTCCTCTGCGGCGAGCCAGGCCTGTCTGCGGAAGATCCCCTGTATCCGGGCCAGCAGTTCCTGCACATTAAACGGTTTGGTGATATAATCATCGCCGCCGGCGAGTAAGCCCTCGATCTTTTGGTCGGTCTGATCACGCGCGGTGATGAACAATACCGGCAACGTATGTCCCGCCGCGCGGATCCGTTTGCAGATGGTCAGACCATCGACACCCGGCAGCATGATATCCAAAAGCACCAGGTCGAAAATTCCCTTCTCGAACGTATCAAAAGCGAGATTCCCGTCGGCGACATGCACGACCTGGTATCCCTCGGCTTCGAGATTAAGCACCAGACCATCGGCAAGATTCCGGTCATCTTCGACGAGCAAAATAGTTTTCATATCAACTCTTTTTCAGCTTGATCGTGAACGTAGCCCCTTTGCCGGGACCATCGGATTCCGCGTTAACTCGTCCCCCGTGCGCCCGGATGATCTCGCGGCAGAGATACAGCCCCAATCCGGTCCCTGTCTGGCGGCGGGTCATTTCATCGCCGACCCGGTAGAAGCGTTCGAAGATCGCTTTCGCGTCTTTTCGCTCGAACCCGATCCCTTTGTCTTTGACCGAGAGAACTATCCGGCCGCCGCTGTTGACCAGATCAACCGCGATATCAACCGTGCCGTCGTGATATTTGAGACTGTTTTCCAGTATGGCGTCGATCGCTCTGCCGAGAGCGACCCCGTCGCCATAAAACGGGATCTCCGGCTGGATGGACGCTTTTACATTTTTGGGGATCGGCGTATGTACTTTGCGTATCGCGTCCACTCGATCCCGCACCAGCGCGCTGAGATCAAGGTCGGATTTTCTGAGCTGGTAGCCGGAGCGCTCAAAACGGCCGGCATCAAGAATATTCTGCACCAATTGTTCCAGCCGGACAACATCATCCTGCATTTTCGGGACGATCGTTTCCTTTTTGGAAGCATCGATCTTGGGAGACTGCAGGGTATCGAGATAGAGTTTGATCGACGCGAGCGGTGTCTTTAACTCGTGGGTGACCGCCATCAGGAAGTTCTGCTGGTGGAACTTGAGCTCCTCGGTCTTGACCAGCGCGCGGTAGATGAGCCAGCCGCCGGTCAGGATCAGCAGGATAAGAAATACCCCTTCCATCCCAAGCATGATCTGGCGGCGAACCTCCTGAGCCTGGATCTGCTCCAGCATCTCGCGCGACGCCCCCATCTGTTGCGCGATCTCAACTTTTTCGTCCACCAGTTGCGCCATGAAGATGATCCACCAGACCGCCAGCGCGACGGCGACCAGCACCATAAAGAGGAACCAGATCAGGGCGGATTTGGACGACAGTTGCATGCCGAAAAAGCTACAGCAATACAACTGCCGGGGCAACTAATTGTTGGACGATCGGGCGGCGGGCTGTCGCTACCGGATGCCGAAAAGCATCAACAGTTGAGGACAGCGGTGCCGTAATTCGCGGCGCACGCGCGCTCGGGCGCGGTGCAAATACCAGCGGACGGTCGCTTCCGGCATATCCAGCATGCGCGCGACATCATCCACCCGGCACCCCTCTACATCGCGAAGCAGGAACGCGGAACGCTGCTTCTCATTCAGCACTGAGGTCGCCTGGCGGATCTGTTCGGCAAGCTGGTCCCGCCGGAGTCGATATTCCGGCGTGCCGTTGACCGTCTCGATCACTTCCTGGTACATTTCGAGTGGTTCGTGGCGATAGCGGCGATACTTCCGGATATGGTCGATCGCCGTGTTGACCGTGATGCGGTATAGCCAGGTGTAGAACTTCTTCTTCTCGTCATAACGCCAGAGATTGCTGGACATCTTGACGAAAACAGATTGCGCGATATCCGCGGCCTCGTCGTAATCGCCGACCATCTTGTAGGCAAGCGACGCGACCTGGCTCCGATATCGGCGCACCAGTTCTGTGTAACCTTCCTGGTTACCCGCTTTGATCTCCGCGATTAGATCTCTGATCTCTTGTTCGTCGGCCTCGGAGACTGTTGCCAGACCGTGGCCATTCAGAGTAGAAGAATGTGTGGGCATGAGTGACCTTCCTTCACCCGCGTGTTCTATTAAACCCGCCAATCCGGACAAGGTTCCTCCACTATTTTTATCCTGTTTGCGGCCAGGGGGCGGCTATTGACCCCCGAAATGACATAAAAAAAACCGCCCCGAAGGGCGGTTGAGTTCACAAACTTGGGCCAACGGACTAGTTCAGGATGAACTCCATTGGATTGAGCGCCTTACCGTTACGGTAAACTTCGTAATGGAGGTGAGAGCCTGTCGAATAGCCGGTGGAGCCCATCAGACCGATCAGGTCGCCGCGCGAAATATCCTGGCCGCGCTTGACCAAAACTTTTGACATATGCCCATGCCGGGTCACAAACCCGTAGCCATGCTCGATGACCACCAGATTTCCTAGGCCGCCAGAATCCCATCCAGCGAACAGGATCTTACCCTTGGCCGGCGCCACGATCGGAGTGCCGGGCTGGGCCGCGACATCTATACCGCGGTGCATCTGCTTGAAGCCGGTGAACGGATCGTAATGCATCCCGTATCCGCGCGAGAACCAGCCTTTGGCCGGCCAAATGGACGGCGTGTGGTCGAGCCGTTCGCGCAGGCCCATCAGCGCGTCTTCGATCTCGCCATATTTCTGGAACTCGAACTCGGTCTGCTTGAGCAGCTTGTCAACTTC
>JAMPYH010000228.1 GCA_023700785.1 Candidatus Zixiibacteriota bacterium | reverse complement strand
TATTACGTGCCGGCCGGAAACCTGGCCAAGAGTTAAGCCATGTCCACTCATCGCCCCCGCAAGAAATCGACCGTGCAGACCTTCATTACAAAAAAGGCGAACGGCGAAAAGATCACGGTACTGACGGCCTACGACGCGTTCATGGCGAAACTGCTGGATCATGCCGGTATCGACGCGATACTGGTCGGCGACTCGGCTTCAAATGTTCTGCACGGATATGATTCGACTCTCCCGATCCCGCTGGAGATAATGATCGCGCATACGGCCGCGGTATCTCGCGGCACCGAGCGAGCGCTGGTCATCGCGGATATGCCGTTCCTGTCGTTCCAGCCTTCCACCGAGGTCGCCATCACCAACGCGGGCCGGTTTCTCAAGGAAGGGGGCGCGGAGGCGGTCAAGATCGAGGGAGGGGTTGAGATCGCTCCGACCATCAAGCGGCTGGTGGAACTGGGCATACCGGTCATGGGACATATCGGGTTAACACCGCAGTCGATCCATCGCTTTGGCGGACCAAAAGTGCAGGGACGCGAAGAGCGTTCGCGCAATTACCTCAAGGAGTCCGCCCTGGCGCTCGAAGAAGCAGGCTGTTTCGCGATGGTGCTGGAACTGATGGAGAGCCGCCTTGCCGAGGAGATAACCGCGTCGCTTCAGACGGCCGCGACGATCGGCATTGGCGCCGGAGTAGAGTGCGACGGCCAGGTGCTGGTGGTTAATGATATGCTGGGGCTAAAGGACGCCGAGTTCAAACCGAAATTCCTTCGCCAGTACGCCGACCTCGCCTCCGTCATTGCCGACGCGGTAGCCCGGTATATTGAGGATGTTCGCGCCGGCCGATATCCGTCCAAAGACGAATCGTTCTGACTTCTCACTTGCCTCTCATTTCAACTCGTTCTACTTTTCCCCTGATTAGCTCGACCTACATGACTACACTGGAGGATACAGATGAGCACGCGCAAATGGATACTGTTGCTACTAGCGCTGGTGATGATCGCGCAAACCGCGTCCGCCCAGGATACGACTTCCGCTAAGGACACGACACAGATAATCGGTTGGAAGAAATCACTCTTATTCGATCTGACAACGACGCAAACGGCCTACTCGGATTCGTGGGTCGGCGGCGAAGCAGGTTCATTCACCTGGGTCTCAAACTTGAACGGGAATGCTGAGCGGCAATTCAGCTCGAAAGTCAATTATAGTACCGTCCTCAAGCTATCGTTCGGACAGACGCATATTCAGGACGAGGAAACGAAAAATTGGTCCAAGCCCAAAAAGTCCACCGACCTGATCGATTGGGACAACATGTTCCGTTTCACCATGGGCGGGTTTGTTGATCCGTACGCGGCTTTCCGATTGGAATCGCAGTTTTATACTGAGCACACGCTGGCGGTGCGCGACAAACGCGCGTATTTTCGACCACTCAAATTGACCGAATCCGCCGGTATCGCGAAGCGCATCTATACCGGTGCCGGAACTGATAATGTGACCAGCCGACTGGGTATGGCCGTCCGGCAGGTGATTAATTCGGTCTTCGATTCTGTCACCTACGCTCCAAAGGAAGATTCCTATTCCGACGGCGGTCTGGAGTCCGTGACGGATGTCAGCCTTACGCTGAACAAGCAGATCACCTATATCGGCAAGCTGTCATTCTTCAAGGCGCTGTTCTTCTCGGAGAAGGACAAGGTTGAAGGGACGGAGTTCGAGGATGACTGGAAAGCGGTTGATGTCAATTTCGAGAACCAATTTAATGTTTCAGTCATCAAGGTAGTGACGGTGAAGCTCTACACGCAGGTGCTTTACGACAAGCAGGTGAGCAAGAAGGGGCGCTTCAAAGAGACTTTGGGACTTGGTTTGGCGTACAAGATCTGGTAGAACAGATCAGACCAATTTGATCACGACGGCGATGGCGATCGCCGCGATAACAGTCGCTCCCGCGGCATACCATATCCAGCTCGGGAGCGATTCTTTTTTGGCTGGTTCGGTGGAGACAATAGCTGTCGGTTTGCGCAAAGCGGCCTGTTGCCGCTTATCTAATTCGGCCCAATCGGCGATGAACTCTTCGCAACTCTTGTAGCGATTAACCACTCTGACCGCAAGCAGTTTGGTGAGCATTGTCTCTATGTCCTGCGGCGTTTGCCGATACAGTTCGTCAACCTTGAGCTTGTCTGCATAATCGTATTCCGGTGTCCGTCCCAGCAACAATTGATGCAGGATCACGCCGATGGCGTAGATATCGCCCTGCTTTGACGGTTTGTGCTCCGGCGGAGCATACCAATTTTTCTTGCCATCGTAATGGCTCGGCATGCCGAAATCGGCCAGCTTGACAGTGTCGTGAGAATCAAAGAGGACATTGGATGGGCGGATATTCCCGTGAATGAAATTGTTCTTGTGAGCGAAACTGACGCCGGCCGCGATCTGCAGGGCGACTTTCATCGCCTCCGGCCACTCGTACTTTCGCACCATCCGATCGGCCAGCGACCCTCCCTGCGCATACTCGCTGATGACCACGGTTGAACGCGAATCGCCGCCCGAACCATAGATCGGGTTGATATTCTCATGTCGCAGGCTGGTCAGCAGTTTTGCTTCCTTGCGGCCGATCTCTCCTGTGGAGTGCTTTTTGATGATATAGAGCCGCTTGTTGGCTCGGTTCTCAACCAGTATGGTTGAGCCGTATTTGGTCTCATTGATCGTATCCAGATAGCGGCATTTCCCCATGAATGATTCGGCGCCGGCGAGATTGTACTCCGAGGTCGTTTGTCCACCTCCACCGATCTGGTTGAGAATGGCGTCTTTTAGTTCGACGGCCGACTGATACCTGTCGCGCGGCTCCTGCGCCAGCGTTTTGAGAATGATCTCATCAAATCCGCGCAAGTTCTGGTCGATCTCAGACGGGAGTTTGAAATGCCCCTGTGGACGTTTGCCGGTCAAGATCTCGTAGAGCATGATGCCGACGGCATAGATATCGGTCGTCTGATCGACATTGGTCGAGCTCACCTTCTGCTCGGGAGACATGTACGCGATGGTTCCCATGATGATATCCGAGCCGGTCAGCTCGGCATCGGACATCCCGATGATCTGGGCGATGCCGAAATCGGCGACTCGCGCGTTCCCCTGCTTGTCAACCAGGATGTTGGTCGGTTTGATATCTCGGTGGATGACACCGTTCTTATGCGCGTAATCCAGCGCCTTGCAGACCTGCACGATCATATCGAGCTTGGTCTCGAGAGTGACGCGGGCGGAGTCGATCACTTCGCGCAACGACGTTCCGTCAACAAACTCCATCACGAAGTAATATCGGTTCCCGGCTTTTCCCCGGTCGATGACATGGACAATGTTCGGATGGCTCAATTTGGCGATGACCATCGATTCGCGTTCGAATCGACGTACGATATCTATGTCGGAAAGCAGATTCGGGGACAGGATCTTGATGGCGACATCGCGAGCCAGCGACTCCTGGCGACCCCGGAAGATCTCCGCGATGCCCCCCTGGCCGATCTTGCCGGTCACCAGGTATTCCCCGATCCGGACCTGTTTTTCTTCTTTGGCTGGCGCTGCTGTTATTGACATAATTCCTGCAAAACAAAAGGGATAACCGTCGTTCCGGTTATCCCTGTATATGTCGGCAGGATGGCGATTTGGTTTATTTGAGGAGGATCATCTTTCGGGTCAGGGAGCCAAAGTCATGGCTCAGGCGGTAGAAGTAAACTCCGCTCGGCTTGGACCCGGCGTTAAAGTCTATGGCATACTGGCCGGCAGGCATCTGCTTGTCCACCAACGTTTCAACCAACTGACCAAGGACGTTAAAGACCTCGAGCTTGACTTCGCTCGCTCTCGGGAGCGCAAACTGGATAACTGTAACCGGGTTGAACGGATTCGGGTAGTTTTGGTCAAGCGTAAAGACTGACGGCAGGTTGCCGCCGCGGTCGTCGACACCGGTCGGGACAAGTACTTTCACTGCCCCCATCACAAAATCAGGCTCGTAGATGCCGGTAGGAAGTCCGGTATTGTCCGCGAGCTGAACGCGCGTGATCAAGTGGAGCGAACCCGCAACGATCGAATCCTTATTGACCGAATCAATCGGGATGGTCACCGGCGTGGCGGCTCCAGAGATATGGAAATAGAGTCGAGCGATTACTCCGTTGGCGGCGCTGACAGTCGGGATGGGCGATGTAAACTCAGGCACATAGCTGACCTTGACTGTTTTATCCGTGACGTTATGGTCCACCGCTTCACTCCAGTTGGACGGGAGCAGAGAACCGGCGAACGAGACGGAGTCGAGCGTCAGGTACGGATGGTTGTACTGGAGCGGCACGGTCAGAGCCGAGAACGCGATATTATTGTTTTGCAGTCTGATCGCGACACTGAACGACGAGCCAGCCTGAGCTTCGGCCGAATCGACTGAGACTACTCCAGTGTACGGATCCGCCTGAACGGCGGCCGCGCTGAGCAGGAGTGTCAGCATTAAGATCAGGACATTAACTTTCGGCTGCATCAGGACCATCCTTTCCTCTATACATGGCGAACTGTTGCCGAACCAGATCCGGCGGTAAGGCCGGGCTTCGATACCCCTTTGCGCAAGAGGTATGCCGGAAGGCGGCCAAAACGGATTCTCGCTGGTCGGAAATTCGGGCTCCGACACGGAGTTCTAATGCTTATTCTACCAACGGGTTACAACGTTGTGCAGTAACTACGCAGTATGCTGTGGCCGCAAATGGTCGGCAACGGGTTGCATTGGAATATACCAATGAACGTATCCGCTGCGCAAGAGGATGCAGGACTGTACCGGT
>JAMPYH010000003.1 GCA_023700785.1 Candidatus Zixiibacteriota bacterium | reverse complement strand
TCGTGGTGATCGGCAAGGGTTCTGACTTCGAGACGCCACTGGACCAGCTTGGGCTTGGCCCGGTGGATACGCTTGATATCACCATCCCTGCCGGCGCACCCAAGCAGGAACTGGCGATCACGCCGGAGAACCTGGCCAAAGGGAAAGAATTGCTGGCGAAAGCCGCGACGACACACGGCGGATTGAAGGCGATCAAGGCGGTGAAAACAGTCTCCGCCAAGGGAGTGAGCAGTATCTCGACACCGGGAGGAGACTTCCCTATTCCGGTTGAGATGGTCTATCAATTCCCGGACAAGATCCGCACCCAGGCGGATGTCATGGGACAGAAGGTGATCGATATTCGCAACGGGGATGTCGGCTGGAAGACCGACCGCACCGGTGGCTTTGCTGAAAAGTCTGCCGATGAGATCAAAGAGGACGCGACCGAAACCGCGCGCAATACGCTTATTCTGCTTTCCCGCGTTGAGGACTCGACGCTAAAGGCAGTCTATGCCGGCGAGGGCGAGATCGACGGAATCAAGGTCAGCAAAGTCGCCATACTCGGCGAAAACGGCGAGGCCTTTGTCACGGTCGGTATTGACGCCTTGTCGGGACAGGTTCGGTCAAAAGAGTATTGGGGCAAGGGGATGATGGGCGAGGGGAATCTGATGGAGGTCTATTCAGACTACAAAAAATCCGGTGCTGTCATGATGCCGATGACCACCACTCAGAGTATGGATGGCCAAAAAATGATGGTGATCGGGTTAACTGAAGTGACTATCAACGGCGTGGTTCCACCCGGGAGTTTTGACAAGCCGTAACACCAAGCCCCTAAGTACAATTGTGGAAAACCGGCCAACTGGCCGGTTTTCTATTGGGGCGCGGACATAGGAGTATCGACTTATGGTCTTACCTCTCCACAATTTGCGGGCTGAAACGTCTGAGGAATGAAAACCGCTTGCCTGATCGGCCGGCAGATGCTACCATAGTCTCTTGCAGGCGGTTACGCCTGTTGGATGGCGGAGTTTGGGAACTGCGGCGATCCGCCGCCGCGCAACGAGAATAGAGTTTACTGTATGTCGCTTTCCACCTGGAAGCGAGTGTTGTTGGCACTCGCCCTGACAGCGCTGGTGGCGTCGCTTGCGAGTGCTCGCACCGCCGATGCTCCATCCGACCAGCCTCGAAACCTGCAAACTGTATCCACGGTCGCCCCCGCTTACTGTCTGACGATGCACAATGTCGGAAAGATGGTACTCGGAGTGACCAATTACGCGATCTTTGGCTCCGGCTCCGGCTCGATCGTCGGTAGCGGTCAGGATTGTTTTACCGGCGCGACTGTCCCCTCCTGCGAATATCCCAAAGGGAGCAACGCCTGGTATCTGTATTCAGGCTCGTTCTGGATCGGCGCGGTGAAGGGTGAGGATACATTAGTATCGACAGGTTCTGACGGCTGGATCTTTGGACGACGGGAGTTTAATCCGTATGACCGCGCGACCCAGCCGCGGGACACGATGAAACTCCGTTCGATCATCGACCCCGGCGCGCCAGAATTCGAACTGGCCGTATCCGAGCAGGATCTCATTGCGCGCTACACTGACTCGTTCACGACCGGTGTGACCGGTCTGGGCACCGACTTTCTTGACGGCCGCAATCATCGTCCGCTCTTCATAGATGTGACCCAGCGCTCATACGCCTGGTCATACTCGTACGCCGAAGATTTCGTGTTGTTCGATTACACCATCACCAACGCGAGCAACGAGCGGCTCAATAATATTTACATGGGACTTTATGTGGATGCCGATGTGGGCGAGGCGAATTCATACGATGCCGCCCAGGATGATGTCTGCGGCTTTTTGTACGATATCCCTTCCCCGCCGGTCTTCTCCGGAGGTTGTGACTATTTCCGGGATACGGTCTTTATCGCCTGGATCGCGGATAACGACGGCGACCTGAGCAAGATGCTTCCCGTCCCCCATATCACCGGCGGTCGCGTTATCCGAACTCCTGCTGAGTCGCTTGAGGTTTCATTCAACTGGTGGGTCGGGAATACGAATCCGACGCTCGATTTTGGGCCGCAGATGCGGAGAAATATCCGCGATCTCGGCACCGGCGGAAAAGGGACGCCGGAAGGCGACCGGAATAAGTATTTCTTCCTGCGGAACAAAGAGTTCGATTACGACCAGATTTTTACCGCGAGTATCGGCATTGAGGATACGCTCTGGGATTACCCGAATCAGGCATTGGCCGGAGCGCTTTCCACGGCCTTCGATACACGGTACCTGTTGTCCTTTGGACCGTTTACGCTGGAGCCCGGCGAATCGGCCCCTATCTCGCTCGCCTATGTCGCGGGTGAATATTTCCACACCGAGCCGGGGAACACGCGGAACAACCTGATCATCAACTACAATCCAAACGAGTGGCTCAAGAACGTCAGCTTCGAGGACCTGGGACTCAACGCCATGTGGGCATCCTGGGTGTATGATAATCCAGGGGTGGATACCGACGGCGACGGGACTCGCGGGGATTTTCGGATCTGCTATGACAGCGTGTTTTACGACACGACTTCATTTGACCCGATAGTCGTGGACACACAGTTCTTCAAGCCTGACACGATCTATTATCGTGGCGACGGCGCGCCGGATTTCCGCGGAGCCTCTCCTCCCCCCGCGCCGGATAAGTGGGTTTACCCCACCGAAGGGAAACTGCATATTCGCTGGAACGGGTTGCGCTCGGAGACCGCTGAAGATGTGTTCAGCCATGTCGCGGACTTTGAGGGGTACCGCGTTTATCTGAGTCGGGATGATCGGGCGGCATCGTACGCGGTGGTCGCGTCGTTCGATGTCGAGGACTACAATAAGTTCGTCTATTCTCCGTCCAAACCGGGCGGCGCCGGCTTCACGCTGATCGACCTTCCGTTCACGCGAGAACAGCTGGTCAATCTGTACGGGAACGGCAACACTGCCTGGGATCCCGAAGAGTTCACTCCGGCCAACCCGTACCGACTCGAAGGGTTCTTCGACGATTCGATCTTTTATTTCGCGAAGCAGGATTTCAATCAATCGCAGTTGGGCATCAGTACGCCGATACGAAAGAAGTATCCCGACGCTCCGCGACCCGCGATACTCGAGGCGGATTCGATACCGGTCGAAGATCGACCGACGTACCTGACCGAGGATGGTTACTTCAAATACTATGAGTACGCATTGGAGATCGACAACCTGCTTCCGACCGTGCCATACTTTGTGAATGTGACGGCGTTCGATTTCGGGTCGCCACAATCCGGTCTGGGAAGTTTGGAGACATCGGTGACCGTGAACGCGGAAGTCGCGTTTCCTCAGCCTGGCGCCGATGATGTCGCCTCACAGAACCTGCCGGTCTATGTCTATCCTAACCCTTATCGACTCGACGGGAGCTATGGGGCGGACGGCTTTGAGGGACGGGACAAGGAGACACGCGGGTTCGCGCCGGATCGTCAGCGGCGGATCCATTTCGCGAATCTGCCGCCGGAATGCACGATCCGTATTTACACTCTTGACGGCGACCTGGTGCGCGAGTTCGAGCACTCGGTTGACCCGTCGGATCCGACAGCCGGTCACGCGTCGTGGGATCTGGTTACTCGCAATACCCAGTTAGTTGTCTCCGGCATCTATTACTGGACAGTTGAAGAGCCGAACGGCGAAGTTCAGCTTGGCAAGCTGGTCGTGATCATGTAAGCGTGAATGGTTCCACGTAATCGAATATCGGGCCGCTCCGTTGCTCGGCTACTGTGTGGAGCGGCCTTCCTTCTGACGCTCTGTGTTTCCGACATTATAGGTCGGGATGGCCTTCCTTTGTCTAAAGAGGAAGCGCTCGCCGCTCGCCTTCGCCAGGCGCCGCAGGCGTCTGCCGCGCCTCAACCGATCAACTATATCGCGCATGGCCGCGGCAATATGCAATTGTCGCTGGCGAATAACGGCACGTTTGGAACGTACGGTCAGGAATTGGCTGATCCGTTTACCGGGCTGAATATCCCGTCCTGCATGTATCCGAAAAATAGCGACCTTGTGTACCTGTGGGTTGGCGCGTTCTGGATCGGCGCGATCATCGACGACGATACGCTGGTGTCTGTCGGGACTGAGGATTTTTATCAGACGCTTGAGTTCCAGCCGGAGCCACCCGAATGTGATCCACGTTTTCAGGTATCCGGTTTTTGTTATCAATCGATCGACGAGCGAAACGATTTCTTTTCCACCGCGGCTCTTTCAGAGCAGGATCTGGTCTGCTGGTACACCGATACCTTTACCAGCCAATCGGTGGTCGATCCCGATCCGACCGATAACCGCGGCCATCGGCCGCTCAACATTCGTGTCCGACAACGGTCCATGGCCTGGAGCTACGCCTATGCCGACGACTTTATTCTCTTCGACTATCTGATCGAGAACATCGGGCGCGAGACACTTAAGGACGTTTATATGTCTATCTGGGTGGACGGCGATGTCTGGCATACGTCTCGGAACGGCCCCGGGGGATGGAATGATGACCTTGCCGGATTCTACCGGCACCATCCGGCGCCTGAAGGATGCGGGTTCACCGACACAGTCAATATCGCGTATCACGCGGACAACGATGGCGATCCTGCGGGTGGGGTGTGGGATTACCGCTCGACACGAAGCGCTGTCGGCGCGCGCGTAGTGCGTACGCCTGCCGAATCGCTGAAGTACTCCTACAATTGGTGGATCATCAATTACTCTGATCCAAGGCTGGATTTTGGGCCGCGCAAAGCGCCCACGCCGGGAGATCCATTTAGGAACATGCTGGGGAGACTGGGGACACCGCTCGGAGACCCGAACAAGTATTATGTCATGAGCCGGCCGGAGTTTGATTACGATCTGCTGTACACCGCGGTTGACCATAGTGATTCGGGCTGGCTCCGCCCGCCGGCGAACGCGGTGGATGTCGCCGAGGGATTTGACTCCCGTTATTTGCTCTCCTTTGGACCGTTCACGGTCGAGCCAGGACAGCAGCTTCCGATATCGTTTGCCTGGGTTGGTGGCGACAATTTCCACCAGGAACCGGACGACTTTGACAAGTACTTCTACGCCTACTCCCCTGACCAGTATTACCAACGCCTGAACTTTGATAACCTGGCACTCAACGCACGATGGGCGGCCTGGGTTTATGACAATCCGGGAGTTGATACCGACGGCGATGGATATGCGGGAAAGTTCCGGGTCTGCGTGCGCGATTCGGTGATCGAACGGATCGACACGAGCTATACCGGCAGTGATACCTTGATAGATACTCTGTTCAGGGGAGTGGTCGCCGATACGTTTTTCTATGAGGGGGATAACGCGCCGGACTTCCGTGGCGCCGGCCCGCCTCCATCACCATATGTTCGGATCATTCCCCAGCAGGGAAAACTGACGGTCCGATGGAATGGCTACAAAAGTGAGAACACCAAAGACATCTTCCTTGGCGAGGTCGATTTTGAAGGATACCGGGTCTATCTCGGACTGGATGATCGTCCTGGGGCGATGTCTCCCCTGGCTTCCTATGATCGGGAGGACTACAATCGTTTTTATCTGAAACGGTTGAGCGCCGGCAGTTATGAATGGGTGCTGACTGAGATTCCCTTCACTTTGGACTCACTGCGGGCGATGTTTGGGAACAGCTTGTTCGACCCGAAGGCCTATTCGCGGGCCAATCCCTTTTCTTTTCTCGATTCCCTCTTCTATTTTGAGCCGCAGGATTACAACGCTTCCGAACTGGGACTACCCGGCGGCATTCGCAGGGCCTACCCCGGCGCCGTCAGGCCGCCGGCGGATTCAACCTTGTGGACCGAGGAGATGGTGACTCGCGAGCACGGCGTGGTACTCCCCAAATATTATGAGTATGAGCTCGAGATCGACCAATTGCTGCCGACCATTCCCTACTATATCTCGGTCACGGCATTCGACTTCGGGTCACCCCAGTCCGGGCTGCTCTCGCTCGAATCCAGCCCCTACAATGATCTGGTGATCGAGTACCCGCAGACCTCGTCGGAAGCTGTGGAATTTGAGAATCTCGACGCGTATGTCTATCCGAACCCGTATCGGATCGACGCGGAATATGCGTCGGGGGGATACGAAAACCGCGAAGGGATCGATCCGGAGCGGGCTCGACGGATACATTTCTCGAACCTTCCAAGAGTATGCACCATATCGATTTACTCGCTTGATGGCGACTTGGTACGGAGGTGGGACCATAACTTCGAATCAGGCGATCCCGGCTCGATGCATGACTCCTGGGACCTGATCACCCGCAACACCCAGGCAGTCGTTTCCGGGATCTATTACTGGGTGGTGGAATCGCCGACCCGCACACAGATCGGAAAGCTCGTAATCATAAAGTAGCCATTGACATCAGCCGGCAAAATTCCGAACTTATCGGCCTGCAATCCGGATAGGCCGACGGTCCCAGTCAAGGTGTCTTACACTAAGCTTCAAACCGCGCTGAACGGATGCGCATGTAATACGTCAATTATTGCGTACTTTTAACATGATGGAGTTGTGGAACGTATGCTCAAGAACATGACGCTGCGAGCGGTGCTGGCTGTTGGTCTGGTATTGGTCGCAAGCGGCGCCGTGGTGGCTCGATCATTGCCACAAAGCGACAGCGGCACGAAAGGGATGATCGGGGCGGCAACCGCCTCACCCTCCTATTGTGTCGCTATGCATAACGTCGGCAAGATCGCCCTATCCGTGACTAACTACGGTACTTTCGCCACGGGGGATGGCGGGTTTATCCAGGGAACAGCGGCCGATTGTTTCACCGGCGGCGCTATCCAGGCCTGCGAATATCCCAAGGGGTCGAATACGGAGTACTGCTTCGCGGCGGCATTCTGGATCGGCGCCGTCAAAGGCGAGGATACGCTGGTGTCGGTGGGAGCCGATGGTTGGCTTTCACAGCGTGAAATGCAGCCGTATGATCGCCCGAGTCAACCTAAGGACACGATGAAGACCCGGTCGATCATCGACCCGACCAAACCAGAATACGAACTGGCGGTCTCGGAGCAGGATATTATCGCGCTGTACACCGATACGTTCACGACCGGCGTTCCCGGTCTTGGGCAGGATGCTATCGACAATCGCAGCCATCGTCCTTTGGGGATCGAAATATCCCAGCGTTCGTATGCCTGGTCGTATTCGTACGCTGAAGACTTTGTGCTGTTCGATTACACCATTCGCAACAACAGCAATGAACGGCTGAATAATATCTATATGGGACTGTACGTCGATGCCGATGTGGGCGATCCGGGCGACGCGCAGGCATATATCGATGACGTGTGCGGATTCCTGTACGATATTCCGTCGCCGCCGAACTTCTCGGGCGGATGCGACTATTTCAGGGATACCGTCTATATCGCCTATATCGCGGACAGCGAAGGGAAGCTGAACGCGCAGTTCCCGGTGCCGCACGTGACGGGCAGCCGGATCATTCGAACTCCGGCGGAGTCGCTCAGCGTATCGTTCAACTGGTGGGTATCCAACGGCGCAGCGCCCCTGGATTTCGGGCCGCGTGAGCGAAGCAAAGCGCGTGACCTGGGAACCGGCGGTAAAGGAACTCCGGAAGGCGACCGCAATAAGTACTTCTTCCTGCGCAACGCCGAGTTTGATTACGATCAGGTCTATACCGCGGATATTGGCATCGACGATACTCTTTGGGAGTATCCGAACCAGGCGTTGGCGAAGAATATCTCCGACGGATTCGACACTCGCTATCTCCTGTCGTTCGGACCATTCACTCTGGAGCCGGGCGAGGACGCGCCGCTTTCGTTCGCGTATGTGGCCGGAGAGAACTTCCATCAACTCTCCTCCAACACGACCCAGAATCTCGTCCAGAGCTATAATCCGGACGCCTGGCTGGCCAACGTCTCATTTGATGATATCGGTCTGAACTCCATGTGGGCATCGTGGGTGTACGATAACCCGGGTGTGGATACCGACGGCGACGGCAGCAAGGGGAATTTCCGGATCTGCTACGACAGTGTTATTGTAGATACTATCTCGGTCGATCCGCCGGTCTATGACACCATTGGTTTTGGCCCGGACACGCTCTACTACACCGGCGACGGCGCCCCTGATTTCCGTGGCGCCTCTCCGCCCCCGGCCCCGCTCAAATGGGTCACGCCATCCGAAGGGAAACTTCATATCCGCTGGAACGGCTTGAACTCCGAGACAACTGAAGACGTCTTCAGCCGGACCGCGGATTTCGAAGGATACCGTGTCTATATCGCTCGTGATGATCGGGCGGCATCGTTCGCGACTTACGCCAGCTACGATATAGAGGATTACAACAAGTTCATCTATGTGACGAATCTGCCGGGCGGCGGTTCGGGGTTCGTGTTGAAAGAACTTCCGTTCACGCGTGAGGAGTTGATCAACCTGTATAGCGGCGGTAATCCGAATTGGGCTCCGGAGAACTACTCACCGGCCAATCCGTATCGCCACCCCGACTACCTGCAGGACTCGATCTTCTACTTCGCTCCGCAGGATTTCAACCAGTCGGACCTGGGCATCGACACGCCTATCCGCAAGATCTATCCGACAGCTCCGAAGCCGTCGATCCTCCTCGCTGATTCGATCCCGCCAAACGCGCGGGACACGTATCTGACCGACGACGGGTATTTCAAGTACTACGAGTACGAGCTGGAAGTAGAGGATCTGTTGCCGACCGTTCCATACTTTATCAACGTGACCGCGTTCGATTTTGGTTCGCCGCAGTCCGGTCTGGGAAGTTTGGAGACATCGGTGACGGTCAACTACGAAATGGCCTTCCCGCAGGCGAATGCCGCGACCGCCGACGCGCTGGACCTGCCGGCGTATGTTTATCCGAATCCGTATCGCTTCGACGGCGAGTATCGGGCGGATGGATTTGAGGGACGCGACAGGGAGACGCGAGGCAAGGCTCCGGATCGCCAGAGGGTGATCCACTTCGCGAACCTTCCGCCCGAGTGTACTATTCGCATCTACACACTCGACGGCGATCTGGTTCGTGAACTGACCCATGATGTCGATCCGCAGGATCCGACCTCGGGGCACGCGTCCTGGGATCTGGTCACTCGAAACACGCAGTTGGTGGTTTCGGGGATCTACTACTGGACCATTGAGGAGCCGAGTGGCAAGGTTCAGATGGGAAAACTGGTCGTGATCATGTAACGACCTAAGACCAGTCGAACATGAGAAGCCGCTGTGAACAACAGCGGCTTTTTTTATTACTCTTTGACATTGTACTCGCGAGGGAGCGATTTCCCAAAGTGCCAGTAGCCAAGCGCGGCGACCAGAGCGAGCGATGAGATCATCAGCCAGGCGATCGCCGGATGGGCGCCATACTGATCGAGAATGACGCCGCCATACAGCGGACCAAGCGACCAGCCGGCTGTCTCCATAAATCCGCGAATGCCAAGGTACCGGCCGAGTCTTCCGGGGGGGGCGAGCCGCGAAGTGAGGGTCAGTCCCGGCGGCGACATGATCACCTCGCCAAGCGTCACGACAAACAGCGCAAAGATAAAGTACTCGAAGCCGATCAGGATGCCGAGCATCCCGTAGCCGACAAAATAAAAGATCGAGCCGAGCGCCAATTGGTAGGTAAAGGTTTTGTGGGCAAAAAGCCGCGTGATCGGTATCTGGAGAAGCGCGACCATCAAGCCGTTCAGCGTGAAGAGGAATCCAAGCTGCGTCTCGGAGATGCCCACCATACTGACCGCATAGACAGAGAAAGGGGCGATCAACTGCGCCACGACCAGATAGAGCAGCAGAGTCAGGACCGCGTGGATGGCGAGATTTTTGTCATCCTTGACGGCGAGCAGATCGCGCATCCGGAATTTGTCGGTCGGTGCGTTGGTCAGGGGCGGTACTTTGAGGAAGTACCTGAAGATGAGCGCGGAAACAAGCGTGAGAACGGCAGAGAGATAAAAAAGGGATGGATAAGATGCCTTGGCGAGATAACCGCCGATCGCCGGACCAACTGCCCAGCCGAGATTGTTTGCCGAACGCGCTACCGCATAACCGTAGAGTCTTTTCTCCGGAGGCAAAATGTCGGCTACCAGAGAATGGACGGCAGGCATGAAAAGTGATCCAAAGATCGAGTTAACAGTGAATAGCGCGGTGATCCACCAGTAGCCCCAGTGATACGCGATGGACATGCCCAACAGGAGAAAGGAAAGGGCACGAATTGTCTGCGAGTGGATCAGGATCCCCTGTCGCCCCATTCGATCCGACATCTCGCCACCGACAGCCTGGAAAATAGACCGAACTATCGCCTGTGCGGCGAAAAACAGACCTATCTGCGAAGTAGAGAGCCCCAGTTCAGAGTGAAAATAGATCGAGAGAAACGGGATCGAGGCGGCGAACCCGAGTGCCGCAACGAACCACCCGGCCACCAACACCCACAAACGTGGGTCGAACTGACGAAAAAACTGAAGCTGACGCTGGAGCATAGATGGACTGGAATATATCCTCTTCCCTGAGCTCCCCCAATTTAAAAACCGCTCAGGCGGAGTCAGTTGGCCGGTCGAATCGGGACGCGAGGAACGCGGCAATCGTCTCGAATCCGCTAATGTCATACCGTCGCCATCCCGCGCGAGCCATGGCGAGCAGAGCGCCTCTATTTCTCAGTGATTCCAGCTTGACGCCCAGGGAGGCGGCGTGGTTCATGCTGCTGAGACTGAAGGCGACTTCGTGGTTCAGCAAGAGTTGGCGATTTAGGGGGGCAAAGGATCCCTTGGATGGCTCAAGGATAAACATGGGGACCCCCAACCCTAGCGCCCAGTTGGTGCGCTCGTGCGCCGGGGAGACCAGATAGTCAAACTCCCTGAACAGCCTGCAGCTGAGCAGGACTTCTTCCCGACGATTCTCAAACTCCGCGAGGAGAACTGGAGGGAGATCGGCGGGGATGGCCGCGGAGGCATCGAGACGTGAGAATAGCATCCCGCGTCGCTCAAATGCTTTCACGGTCAATTGGGCGAGCCTGCCGGATTGGCGCGCGAAGATGATCACTCGTTGATCCATCGAAGCCGCGGCTACCGCCGCCGCGATCAGTTGCTCGACATGATCTCGCGGCTCAGCGCCGGAGGAGAAAAAGGCACCGGTCAGCGGTTGATCGCCGCCGAAGCGGTCAATACGCGCGGTGAAAGCATCGGCTGCTTGTCGCACAATCGCGGGCTCTATGCAAAGCCCGGAGACAAGGATCTGGCTGGGGTCGTAGCCAATTGACGCGAATTGATCGGCAACCGCCTGGGTAGGCACGATGATCAGTTCGGCACCGCTCACCAGCGATTCCCGAGGAGCGACCATCTCACCGTGCTGGTAAATGATCCCTTTGCGACCACGTAAAATGCCGACCAGGATCGGATGCGAAACAACTACCGGCTGCGAGTCAGTCGAAAATCTTGACTTCAATCCAGCCGCAAGGAGCGACATCGACCACCGAGAGTTATTATAGTTGGCCTGGTGACGCAGTCGATTGTAGGTCGTGGCCAGGAATCCGGGGGATGAACCGTGGCGATAAAGCCAGTCAACCCACTTCCAGGCCTGACGCGACGGCCATGGCACAATTTGCGTGACTTCCTCGACCGACCGTACGAGACTGATCTTGCCCGAGCGGTTGATCGCCTCCACTATCCCCTCCAAATAGAAGGGATGCCCTCGTCCGATGGACAGATTAAGAAATGTGATCCTGGATTGGCTGGCCATAAGGTCTTCGGGAGGAAAAGTAGCGTATCGCGTCAGCCGGGTCAATCCCGACAACATATTTTGTCTGGCGGTATCGGCCGTGCCACTATAGTTTGGTACAAGAGTATTATGAATAGACCAATAACGCGATTGCTCCTGGCCCTGGGCATGGTTGGCGCGCTGGCTGGATGCACGAATGACGTCTCCGGGCCAGGGAGCGACGACAGCAATCTTATCGACAATCCAAGTTTCGAATTCAATGACGCGCCGTCCTTCGCGGGCTGGCATCTCAATGATACCATCAACGACCCGGCTGAACTTTATTCAAATGATGTGCCATTGTTGGGGGGCTATTGGTCGTTGCGTCGCGAGCCGGACTTCCCTCCAGATGACGGCTTCGCGCAATACTATGTCGTTGGCCCGGTCGATCGCTCGGTGTACCGTCTGACCGTCTGGGGGAAAGCGCTCAATGGGTGGACTGGCGGGAACGCGCAATTCCGGATGTTCACCGGGGGAACTGACGAGGTGAGGAAGTCCACTCCAATCACAGCCGACACATGGCAGTTTTACACGCTTGAAGATACCCTGCGCCTGTATGAGAATGACACGCTGGTAGTGCGGTTGTCCGCGGGGAGCGATGATATCACCACCGGTTACTTGTTATTTGACATAGTAAAGTTAGAACAATACAAGTAGTGGCTATCGCATACAGAAAAGGCCGGCGGTGCCGGCCTTTTCTGTAAACACTGCAGGTCAATTCCCTGCCATCGCGGCATCCACCGTTTCGACCACTTTGGATAGATCCAGGAATATGAGCAGACGGTCTTCCAGCTTGGCAACGCCCTGGATGTAGTCCGCGTTAACTCCGGTGACAATGTCCGGAGCGGATTCGATAGTATTTGATTGGAGGCGCAGGACCTCGGAGACCGCGTCCACGATCATCCCCATCACCATCCCGTTAATATCGACGACGACGATCCGCGTATTTTTGTCATACGCTCTCACCTCGAGGTTGAAGCGCTTGCGCAGGTCGATGATCGGGATAACCTTGCCGCGCAGGTTGATCACTCCCTCGACATAGTGCGGCGTCTGAGGCACACGCGTGATCTCAACCATCCGATTGATCTCCTGCACTTTGAGGATATCGACGCCGAACTCTTCGGAGCCAATATTGAACGATACCAACTGAAGTTCGTCGCCGGCGACGGCTTTATTCCCTTGCGATGCGGAACTGCTCTTCATCCCAATACTTCCTTTTCCATGTGCCGTTCTCCCCTTTGGGTTACATATCGACATATCCGGTCAAAGCCTTACGCGGTCAACTACCTCGGGAGGGCGGCATCCGGCCGCGTATATTGGCCTTACTTATTATATCCCAATCGGTTACTTCGTCCGAGCTGGCAATTGCCAGGGGACGTGGTTTGTGTTATTTTCCACGCAACTGGATTAAAGATACTGAGGAGATAAAGATGAAAGATAAACGTAATGAGATCCTTGGTCGGCAACTGATAGACTACTCGCTTCGCCTGCAAAAAGGAGAAGTGCTCTATCTGGAGATCAAGGGAAAAGAGACGCTGGAACTGGGGAAACAGATCGTGCGGATCGCCACAGAGAAAGGCGCGGTCCCGTTCTGGTTCTATAATGACGAATCGCTGATCCGCCAGTGGGTCAAGAGCGCCACCGACGCGCAGTACCAGGTGCAGAAGGAGCTTCATCTGAAGCTGATGGAGCGAGCCGACGCTTACATAGGTCTGCGCGGCTCGGACAATCCGTTCGATCTGGCGGATATCCCCAGCGAGCACATGGACAAGTACAACACGCTGTTTTATAAGCCGGTCCACCTCGAGGAACGGGTCAAGCGGACACGCTGGGTGGTGCTTCGCTACCCCAATAACGCCATGGCCCAGTTGGCGCAAACATCACAGGAAAGTTTCGAAGACTTCTATTTTGATGTCTGTTGCGCGGATTACGCCAAGATGTCCAAAGCCCAGGATATGCTGTTTAAGTTGGTTGACGCGACCGACCAGGTGCGGATCGTCTCACCGGGGACCGACCTCCGGTTCTCCATCAAGGGGATCCCGCCGGTCAAATGCGATGGACACCGCAATATTCCGGACGGCGAGGTCTATACCGCGCCAGTACGCGACTCCGTCAATGGCATGATCACGTTCAACACGCCGTCGCTGTATCAGGGAGTTGTCTATAACCAGATATCCCTTACGTTCGAGAAAGGGAAAGTGGTAAAGGCGACAGCTGACGCCAATGTCGATAAGTTGAACAAGATCCTTGACACCGACGAAGGCGCGCGCTATGTCGGCGAGTTCGCGATCGGGGTCAATCCGTTCATCCTCCACCCGATGAAGGACACGCTGTTCGACGAGAAGATCGCGGGGTCGATCCACTTCACTCCGGGCCAGTGCTACGACGAAGCGTACAACGGCAACCAGTCGGCCATCCATTGGGATATGGTGCTAATTCAGCGCCCGGACTACGGCGGTGGCGAGCTCTGGTTCGACAACAAGCTGGTCCGCAAGGACGGCGTTTTTGTCGATGCCGCGATGGAGAAAGCATTCTCCCAAGAGGAGCTTCGACCGGTCGGACTAAACTAAGTCGAATCCTGACTGGCCAATGTTCCGGCGCCGGGTGAGATCACTTCCGGCGCCGTTCCATTTCCGCTACCACGTGAATAACCATTTCCATGAATTGGTACGCCTGCGATTGTGGCACGACCAGCTCCGATCTCCCCTGCTCGCCGGAAAGGCTGTCGGCCGATCGGATACGTATAGACCTCACCCCCGTCCGGTCGATATGCACTTTGGCCGAGAATTGCGATGGGACTCGCGATTCGGCGTGAGCACAACGTCGTCTTGTTTCTTTGTCCAGATCATCCATGTCGTTCCCCTGAGTTATCCTGTCCGAGCGAAATATCGGCAGAGCCGCTGACAGCGGCTGTCAGTGAAAATTCGGGATTGTTGTCGGCCCCTGCGTACCCGATCTATCGCTTTGCGTAACAACGGGATGCGATTTGCAGTATGGACGCGGGACATCGAGTATTAATGAATTATTAGTTGCGGACTGTTTGGCCAAAACTATATTCAGCGCTTCACCTATAGGAGACGACAACTCGTTCATGTCACAACATCTACTCCGAGAGATCACCCGAGTAAAACAGCAGATATTGACGCTTGGCGCTGAAGTCGAAGACGCGCTTCGGCAGGCAGTGGCGTCACTCATTTCGAGAAATACCGAGCAGGCCAAGCGGGTACTCTCTGCGGACACCGAGATAGATCAACATGAAGTTGACATCGAAGAGGATTGCCTCAAGATATTGGCGCTCCATCAGCCGGTGGCGATCGACCTTCGTTTTCTCATCGCCGTGCTCAAGATCAACAACGACCTGGAGCGGATCGGTGACCTGGCGGTGAATATCGCGGAGCGCTCGTTGTCGCTCAGTTTGCAACCGCCGATCGCGCCACCCTTCGACCTGGCACTGATGGCAGAGCGCGTCCAGGGGATGGTCCACCGCAGCCTTGACGCGCTGGTGGATATGAACACAGCGCTGGCCCGGCAAGTATTGGCGGACGATGACCTCATCGATTCCGCGCATCGCCAGATGTACGACCGGGTCAAGGAGGCTATCCGTAAGGACACTTCCAGGACAGATGAACTGATCCAATTGCTGACAGTGTCGCGATATCTTGAGCGGGTCGCGGATCACGCGACCAATATCGCAGAAGATGTCATCTACCTGGTTGATGGGCAGATCGCGCGGCATCGACCGGAAAACCACGTTGAGTCGTGAAGTGTGGCAGAAGCGCTACAGAAACAATCTGAAGAGATAGAAGCAGCCCGCGGAGATCAGGGCTGATGCCGGGATAGTGAAGATCCACGCCCAGATGATCCTCCCCGCCACTCCCCATTTGATACCGGACAATTTTTTGGTCGCGCCAACGCCGATGATCGCGCCAGTGATAGTGTGTGTGGTTGAGACAGGAATACCGAAGTGAGTGGCGCCAAATAGTGTTGCCGCGCCGGCGGTCTCCGCGCAGAAGCCGCCGACCGGCTTTAATTTGGTGATCTTCATTCCCATGGTCTTGACGATCCGCCAGCCGCCAAAAGCGGTGCCTATCCCCATCGCGGCGTGACAAGACAAGATGATCCAGGCGGTATCCCAATCGGTAAGCGACAATTCCGTATCGGGACGCATCACGCCGCCGGCAATGAGGAGCGCCATGATGATCCCCATGGTTTTCTGCGCGTCATTCCCACCGTGACCCAACGAATACAGCGCGGCGGACACCAACTGGCCCTTGCGGAACAAGCGATCAATATCGGTAGGACGAGTTTTCTTGAAAAACCAATAAACGCCTATCATGATGGTAAAGCCGATAGCGAGTCCGATCAGCGGCGCAAGTGGGATAAACTTGACGGTCTTCCAGATATTATCCATCCGAATGACTTCCAGCCCTTTGTAAGCGAGTCCCGCTCCGGCAACGCCGCCGATCAAAGCATGGGAAGAGCTCGTTGGCAGACCGAGCCACCAGGTGATAAGATCCCAGACAATTGCGCCGATCAGACCGGCCAGGACCACCCAAACATAGACGGTATCAGTTCCGTCGATCTTGACAATTTTGGCAATGGTATCCGCCACTCGAGGGGCAAACACAAACATGGCGACAAAATTGAAGAACGCCGCCCAGAGTACGGCGACCCGCGGACTGAGGACGCGAGTGGAAACGACGGTTGCTATCGAATTGGCGGCATCGTGAAAACCATTAATAATATCAAAGATGAGCGCGATACCGACAGTCCCAACAATGACGATCTCAAGTGAGGTCATGGTCAGGAGGCCTCGATCACGACACCCTGCACGATGTTGGCGACCTCTTCACACCGGTCAGTCGCCTTTTCAAGCCGTTCAAAGATCTCCTTCCATTTGATAACATGGATCGGATCCTTTTCCTCGTTGAACAGCCGTTGCAGGGCGGACCGAAGGATCTGGTCTCCCTGGTTTTCAGCATCATAGATACCCCGGCAGTGCATGCTGATAGCGTCCGCGCCGCGGTTCATGTTGCGGAAATGCGCGATTGCGCCGTCGATCTCCGCCGAAGCCCTCATAAGCACTACGGTGAACTGCTTCATTTCAGGGCGCATGGCCTGAATGTCGTAGAGCAACATGCGTGAGGCGGCAGAGTCAACGGAGTCGATAATATCATCCAACCGCTTCATCAGCCGATGGATATCGGCCCGGTCGATAGGCGTGATAAACGTGCGGTGGAGCGCCTCAATGCACTCATGAGTGATATCGTCGGCCTGGTGCTCGAGTTCTTTGATGCGCGCAACACGGTCGCGCAACTCCGAGGGATAAGCGGCGATCGCGTCGAGTTCTTTGCAGGCCTCGATAGTCAATTTCGTGTGTCTTTCGAAGAAGTCGAAAAAACTGGTTTCTTTCGGGAGAAGTCGTTTTAGCATCATGGCTCGCGGTGACATGGTTCCAGGTCCTTTCATCCGTAACGGAGACGGGACGACGAAGGCAAATCGCCGAAAGGCTAACACAATCCTCACAAATGGTCAAGCGGGTTTTTGGCTTGATATGCGCATTGCGTAAGTCATTACCAGTTCTGGCGGTAGCGAAGTGTCGCGACCATTAACGCCGAGCTTATGCTCCACGCCCCACTAAAAGTCAGGGCCGCTTGCGCGGCCCTGCTGCCATACGTACTGGAGGTGACCATTCAGTACATAGTGGAAAGTACCATCTCTGCCTCGATCAGTGCTTCACGTCGGCCTTCTCTTTGGACTCCTCGATCTTCTGCTCGGACTTGATCCGGTCGAACCAGGCCGGGTGGTGGTGCTCGCACGATTCAACGGTCATCTTGCCGGTCAACCAGGTCATCGACATCGGGTACTGATCCGGATGGAAGATCACAAAGAAGAAATGGAAGACCGCGATCGCTAAAGTCGCGAGCCAGGCTTCGTACAAGTGAACAGTCTCGGCGATCTTGACCGTCCATGCGGGCATGAACGAGGTGAAGAAGGTCGGGAACCAGAGAATGAATCCAGTGAGCGCCATGATAAAGGTTCCCCAGACCAGCGCCCAGTATTCAGCTTTCTCGGTGTAATCGTACTGGTCGAAGCGAGGACGCTCCTTGGAAAGTCCCAAGTAGAACATCAGGTTGGTCTTGATATCCTTAACGTCCTGCAAGTTCGGCCAGAGCCCGCGAAGTTCGACTTTCCCGCGACGAGTAAAGAGCAGGAAAATCGCGTGGTGGAAGGAGATGTAGCACAGGAGCACCGCGGCGATACGGTGAACCACCGAGCGAACATCTTCGCTCAGACCGACTGCGGACATTCCTCTCACCCACCATTCGTGGGGGTAGCGGAGCGCGAATCCGGTGATCACGAGGGTGATGAACGCGAAAGTCAAAATGAGATGTTGCCAGACCATCCCTTTGGTAAATCGTTCGACCACCGGTTGTCCTTTGTTCGAGCGATGTTTATCGACGACAAAGCGTCCGACAATGATCAGGTTGTGGGCCAGCATACCTCCGATGATCAGGATGATCGCGATCAGGTAGATATTCGCGACGAGCGAGTTCAGGTCATGAAACTCTGTCTCCGCGGTATTGTGCGAGTAACTGGCCGCGAACGACGCGTTGGCCTTGGGGTGGCATTTCTGGCACGTACCGGTCAGGTTGTCAGGGTGAATGGATGAGGCGATATTGCTCTTGGGGAGAATATCGTGTGCCCGGTGGCAGGAGGCGCAGGTCGCGGCCTTGATCGAACCGCCCTTTACGGCCAGACCGTGATAGGAGTCCTGATAGGATGTAAACTTCGCGTCGGCCAGGCCGAACTTTTCGTTTATGCGCGGGTCGTTATGGCACTTGGCGCAGACAAAATCAGCGATATTCGCGGAGTTAACCGGAGAGTTCGGATCGTCGATCTCGAGGATCTCATGCTCGCCGTGACAGTCGGTGCAGTTGGGGGAATCAAGGATGCCGGCGGCCAGGGCCTTGCCATGGATCCCTCGACTATACTGGATATAAATGTCGTTGTGGCATTTCGAGCAGGTGCTCGGGATGTTCATCTTGTTGACAAGCGATCTTGGGTCGGATGCCTTTTTCAGGTCGTGCATCCCGTGGCAGTCGTTGCAGGAGGCGGCTGACCCTATTCCCTTAGCTATTCCCTGCGCGTGGATCCCGCGCATATAGCGATCGTGCGAATCCGCGATACGGATATCCGGATCAAGCTTCAGCGCGAGCTTGGAATGGCAGGCAGAGCAGGTGTTTGGGAGGTTCTTCGCCGATGTCGTGGCGTTGACATCCCCGTCCCGCAAGATATTGTGCTTGGCATGACAAGAGGCACAGGTCGGAGCGTTCGGGTTGTCCTGGCCGGCGGTGCCGTGGGCTGACTCCGCATAGATCGGCTGAATATCGGCGTGGCAAGTACCACAATCGACGCGATTCGCGGTCTCTTTGTGCGGATAATCGGTGGTGCCGGCCAAGTCGGCATGGCAATCGACACAGTTCATACCCGCATGAACTGAGGAGTCGATCGACTCCTGGACCACGGTCATCGAGATCTCGAGCCCGTGCCGATCGAGCCCGGTCATTCCTGCTTCAGCATGGCAGGCGATGCAGGTTCCGTTATCGTCCTGCGCAAAGGAAGGCTGCCAGAGGAGCAACCCCACCAGCAGGAACAGTGGCAAATACCGTTTCATTGGTCACCTCATCATTTCGGGATCGAACGGGGCCACCCTGTTGGGCTCGGGGTGGAGCATCCGATCAGCTTTTTCATTTTTCGCCGGCCCTGAAAAACCTCGTTCGGGCCATTCCCACATTGTGAATTTAGGCACAATCTACCTTATTTGTCAAGCATTAAATGGAGTAATATGCCTATGTCATGCCGACTTTATCCTATTATCGACAACCGGCAATCTCTTATTTACAACGAGTTATGCCTGTTTCTTGCGCTTTTAATCACAAGTCTCCGAACGCAGAACCGCCTTGTATTCAATGGATTACAAGATGAAACGATACTATTTGGCCAAACCTGATTGTCAGTCCCCCAGTGATCCTTGAGTCCCCTGGGAAAGGTGATAATTGAAAAGTCGCGTATCACAACGGATCCTGGCGCCGAGATCACCTTACGACAAAAAGGGCGGAAGATAACGAATATCGACCGCCCAAATCGGGAATCAGGTGACGAAATCCGTCAAGTTCGCGACGGCTGCGGAACCGGCGCAGGCTCCGCCGCCTTGCCATGCGCGGAAGCATACATCTCCTCACGACGACGAATGAACGTCACCAGCGAGCCCAGCATGATCAGGACCGCTCCGATCCAGACCAGATTTATCAGCGGTTTGCGCGAGATATCGAGCACCAGTTTCTCCGGGCTGGCCTCGGTCAGTCCGGGGATAGATATCGCCACCGCGCCCTGATCGGCGAGAATCCGGTCGATCTGGATCTCGTAATTCTGACCGTGGAACTCGAACGTAGCCGGCACTGAGGTCTTGATCATCTCCCCTGCCGCGTTTTGCGTATGCTCAAGCGCGGGCTCAAACACGTGCGTCTGTCCATCGTGCCCGATCTCAAGCGCAGCCGCCACACGCAGTCCACCGGCTGTCTGGTCACCGTGCTGCCCCATGGAGTAACCTTTGAAGAGGATAGTCAGATCGTGGATCTGCCGCTGTTCTCCCTTTTTGAGCAGGATACCCGCCTCGTTGGTCCCCTCAAGGATCTGTTCGGGCGCCATGTAGTAATCCGCCAACAGGGTCCGATCGACAAACGGCCGCCGCATGGTCCCCTGCATCCGCTCAGAGAAATAGAGCTGCGGGCGCGCTTCGCGGCTCTCGCCTTTATGCGCGATCTGCAGTTTCAACTCATTGTTCGGATGAGTGATCTCATTTTCCATTCCGTTGTAAGTAATGGAGCGCTCAAACGCGTCGCGGCTTTCCCCTTTGGGAATGACGATCTTCTCGTTGGACGTATAGGCGGACGAAGCGAGGATGCCGACCAACATCAGGCCGAAGCCAAAATGAGTAAGCTGGCCGCCGACCAGCTTCCAGCGCTGCGGGAGATAGCCCGCGAGACTGACAGCGTTTGAGGTAACCGCCATCAACGCGGTGGCAAAGAAAAGCAGGAAGAGATGATCCGTCACGCCTACTGCGAGCGCCACAGCGATGGTCACCAGAAATACCGCGAGCGCTGGGAATAGTACCTTCCGCAGGTCGGAGCGAAACAGATAGATGATGACCCCACTTGCCACCAGCGTAAAGATGGCCGCAAAGACCAGGCCAGCGTTTAGCACACCGGCAAACAGCCCAAATCCTATCAGTGCTGTCCCCAGTCCAACAAGGAGCAGTTTGCGCGCCCAGTCGTTCAATTTGAAGTCGTTGAATTGGACAAAAGGAGATACCGTCAGCAGGAACGTCATAATAGTAGCCAACGGAAGAGCGAAGCTATTGTAAGTTTCGGGATTGGCGGCTCGTGGTTCTGCTCCAACCAATTTGGTGAGGAGTGGAAGCGAAGTCCAGAAGAGCACGACCACACCAAAGAGAAGCAGCATCGCCATCCCCGCAAAAAGCGAGAATTCACGGCCAAAGTAGCTGTAATTGAGAGGCTGAGTCGGGACTATGTTCGCTTTTGGAAAAAAGATGATCGCGGTTAACGCGATAAAGAAAAGCATAAACCCGATCAGCAGGTTGTTGATGCCGAGGTCGGTAAAGCTATGTACGGAGAAGTCCGCCAGCACGCCGGAACGGGTCAGAAAAGTGCCATAGACCACGAGCAAAAAGACAAATGACGCCAGAAGGATGTTTGACTTCCGCAACGCTCCGGAACGGCGCTCAATGATCATGCCATGCAGCAGCGCCAGCGACACCACCCAGGGAACAAACGAAGAGTTCTCGACCGGATCCCACGCCCAGAAACCGCCCCAACCGAGAGTCTTGTAGGCCCAAAAGCCGCCGAGAATATTTCCTGCCGCCAATGCCAGCGCGGTGATCGCCACCCAGGGGAAGGCTCGTTTGAGCCAACCCGAGAAGTCATTGATGATCAGCGCGGCCATAGCGATGACAAACGGAACCGCCGCCATGGCATAGCCGACAAAGATCACCGGCGGATGGATCACCATCCAGGGGTCGCGAAGCAGCGGATTGAGTCCGAGACCGTCGGGTTGCGCAAGCGGCAACAGCGCGAACGGCGACAACTTGACGAGAATCAGCAGGAAGAAAAGGTTGACCAGCGAGAAGATGGTCATCGCCCAATACTTGTACTGACCGCCGCGAGTGATCACCAGGTAGCCAAAAAGCGCGTTGAAGAAGAGCCAGAGGAGGTAGGTCCCTTCCTGGCCGCCCCAAAAGCCGGAAATGATATAGAGCAGCGGCTGGGCACGTTCCGAATATTCATAAACATACTTAAACGCGTAATTATGCGAGAAAAAGAGAAAGTACAGGTAGGCCACGGCCACGCCGGTGAAAATCGCGAATAGATTATAGCCAAGAGAGGCGAGTCGTTCATAAGAACGGTTGCCGCGAGCGACCATAAAAAACGCGAGGCCTGCCACAATGTTGCAGGCCAAAGCGAACCAGATCGATAACTGTCCAGGGATGTGAGCTGTCATATCTTACGCACCAGTGCTCCCGACAGCGTCGTCATGCTTGCGCATATCCTGGTATTCGCTGCCACCTTCCCCCTGGTATTTCGACGGACATTTTACCAGCATCTGTTCGGCGACAAAGACACCTTCCGTCGTCTTCCCCTTCAGCACGACCGACGTCGCCTGTTCAAAATTTCCCGGCACGACGCCGTAGTAATGGACGGGCATCCGCTCGGCGGCCAGGGTATCTTTGGCGGTCGCGTCATAGACCGCGAACTCGAGACGGTTCCGGTCGGTGTTGTAGTTTACTTTGGCGAAGTCGATCTTTCCCATCACCTGCACGGTCCGCTGGGCATGAGATGCTTCGTCGAGCGAGACATACTGGATGGTCGTTTTGAGAAAGGCCGACGCACCCCAGGCGAGGAACACAATGATCACGACCGCGCCGATTATGTACTTTGCCTTCATGCTCTATTTCTCCTCAAGTTTCTTGACTCGTTTATCGAGACGGAACAGGAAGATAAACAACCCGATCCAGACCGCCAGTGTTACGCCCAACGCGACATAGTTGCCGTCCATATATCAGTCCCTTTCCTGGCGCGCGCGCACCAATCTTTGTACGCGATT
>JAMPYH010000227.1 GCA_023700785.1 Candidatus Zixiibacteriota bacterium | reverse complement strand
TGGTAAAGGGGTTAACTTGTTGGGATAGTGCCAATTGCCGGAGTGGTGGAATTGGTAGACACCAGGGACTTAAAATCCCTTGCTCCGAGAGGGGCGTGCCGGTTCGAGTCCGGCCTCCGGCAGATTTAGCTGGTCCGCGGCGCCAAAATATCTATTGCTTGAGCCGCATGACGGATGACTCTAAATTAACGAAGATGACATCTTAGACCTGATCCGGGACTCAGGAGGAACTGTATTGTGGATGTAACGATAATTCCCTTCGACCAGAAATATACTGATGAAACGCTGGAGCTGATGCGCAAGTGGAGCCCGGAGCACCCGGAGCTTTCGCGCCAGGAACTTTACGACTGGCAACGCTGCACTCGCTGGCTGGCGATGAAGAATGGCCAGGTGGTCGGGCATATCGGCCAGATTTCGCATCATTTCAAATACGCGGATGGCCGGCCCACCGTCCAGCTTGGATGGGGCGTTACCCTCGTGATCAATATGGGGGATGACCAGACTCGCAAAAACGCCGGCCGCCTCCTGCTCAAAGTGTGCGAGGAGCGGCCCGAGCACAAATATGCCGCGGTCGGCGTAGTGCCGACCATTGAGCCGGCGTATCTCCGTCGAGGGCACCGTATCGCCAGGGACTCTTCGAATTATTACGCTCGGTTCTTTCAGCCTGAAAAAGCCCTGGCATATTGGAAGAAATCTCAAGCGTTCGCGCTGCCGATGAAGCTGGTGAATCTCTTTTTCCGGCCGGATACTCAGATCAGGCATGGATCGTTGGAAAAGGTCACGCAGTTCAAGCCGGAGTGGGACGTCATTTGGGATTCGATCATGAAGAGCGAATACGAACTGTATGGCGAGCGCAATGCCGACTTCCTGAATTACAAGCTGGCGCAACCGCATCGAGAGTACCACGCGTTCCTCCATCGGGACAGTTCCGGAGAGATCGACGGGTATGTGATCTACCGCCGCGCCAGGCATACGTCGCGCGACCTTGACATCGTGCGAGTCTGCGATTGCGTGGCCACCCGTACTGCCAGACATGATCTGCTGGCTGAGGCGATGCGGTTCGCGATGGAAGACTGCCCCGGAGTGTACGGCATTGTTGGTCTGAGTTCCGCGACTGACGCGGATACGTTTAGATCCGTGGGACTGTGGACGGCCCGCCCCTACCCGGTGGTGCTCGCCGCCGGCGTTGACGGCCAGATCCATGTGACGATGTTTGACTCGGACCTGGACAATCTCTGGTGAGGAACCTCTATGTCTGAAACTCTCATTCTCTGGTCAATGTGGCTAATGCTGCTCGGTTCGCTTGGTTATGCGCTCTACAGCGCGGCATGCGACAGGGAAGAGGGGATGACCTCGAGCGATTGACACGACAGACCCCGCCCAAATGAAAACCCCGACTCCTTCGAGCCGGGGTTTTTTGTCGGAAGATCCTCGCGTCGCTTAGTGAGCGGCGACCACGTTGTTATCGTGACGCGGCGCGGTGCCGCCGTTCGGACTTCCTGTTTGCAGGAAGTTGATCGACGACTTCACCAATCCGATAGTGTAATCCCAGTTATGCATTCCCTTGGACTGATCCCCTTCGATCCAGAACCAATTCCAGAGAGCGCCAAGCGAGTCGGCCGAAGCGACTACGCGATTGCGGACCGGCAGACTGGTCGAATTGTTGAGCAGGCCGCCGGCAACCAGTTCAGCGCGCAGATCAGCCATAAGCACCAATAGCTCGGTCTGATAGCCTTCGACTGTACCATTGCCGTCATAATCAAGCGAGTCGATGTTGACATCAAAATCGCTGGTTACTTTGGCGTGGCACGGCGTGCACTGCGGCGCGAGAGTCACGGTTGGATCCTCATCCTCGCGCATATTAAAGCTATGCCCGCCCAGGGCGTAGCCTGCATGGGTTCGCGGATTACCCATGTGACACCCGATGCAGGCGTTTTCCACCGCAGTATAGTGCGGGTCGGTCGAATAGGTGTAGCCGGCGTACTGGTAGCCACCGATACCACGGATCATGTCGGACTGGTTGCTGTAATGCGGTCCCCAGCGGGACGGCAGCGTGAACGGCAGTGTGAACTCGGCGACGTAGTCGCGAGCGTGGTGGCAGTTAGCGCACAAGTTGGCGTTGCCGGCGTCAAAGACCGTTCCATCCTCAAGAGTGTACGGTTCGATTGTGCGCAAGGCCAGTGTGCCGCTCGTGTGCGGAGCGTGGCAGGTGAAGCAATGGATCGCACTGACGTTCTCATACGGCGGGTTGATCGTGCCAGTAGTGATGATGTCGACAAAACCCTGGTGATCGTGGCAGCGCACGCAGTCACTCGGGGGAGTGCGGTTGGTATAGTCGATACTGGTGCCGGAGGCATGCAGGGAGTTGTTCCACTCGCCTTCGGCCTGCTGCAGCTTGCCGTCAACGTCGTTATGGCAGCCAAAGCAATTTGAGGCCGCCACCTCGTTGACAACTTCATTGGTCACATTCCGTTCGCAGCCCCAGACAAACAGCAGGGCCGCGGTAAGAAGGACCAGAAGCAGTGTTGTGCGTTTCATACGTCTCTCCTTAGAAGCTGAGATCCTTTATCAGATTCACTTCAACTATATTGCCGGTGTAATAGGCCGTGTAATTGTTACCCAGGTCGCGGAAATCATCGAAATTGTACGCGTGGTAACGCGCCTCAAGATGGTGCGTCTTGAGGAAGGTATAGGTCAATCCAAAATGAAGATTGAATTTCTCAATATCGTTATCCCGTTTGGAACGGAAATACGACGCGGAGAAGTCACCTTCAAATGGCCCCACGGCACGAGGGGTTACTGTTCCGGTCAGGACGTGATCGCGGAAGAAGTAGTTGGCGTCCTCGTTCACGTTCTCGAACGATCCCGTGATCAATGAGTAGGAGACGGTGAGCGAGCCGTACGCCGCGCGACGAAGCGTCAGTTCCGGCGTCAAAGAGCTATACTCGATCCGCGTGTTGACTTCTTCGGTCTCTGGGGTGGTCAGTCCGATGCCGCCAGTCAACCCTTCGGTCAATAACGGGTCGTTCTCCCGAACTCGCTGTTGCCAGCGAACGCGGAAGCGCCCCCAGGACGTATCGGTGTAGGTGGCGGTGAACTGGTGACGAGTAATGTCAACATCCCCAAGCAACCGCCGTCCCTCGTCGGTATCTTCAGATCGGGTCGTAAACGAGCCATTAAAATACAATTGCTCGGTCGGTTTCAGCCATCCATCGATCACGAAACCGCTGGACGTCACCTTTTGAATGAAGTCATCCTGTACGCGGCTCTCATAACCGACGCGCAGCCCGCCGACTTCCTTGATATTCTTGCCCAGCGATACCTGGTTGAAAATGTTATCGACGGTGCGATCTTCCTCGTTGATCCGCTCGGCAATGCCGTACGACATCCGATATTCGATCTGCCACTGGTCGGGAAGGGCGAGTTTGGCCGCGCCCCAGGTCTGGTGCGTGGTCAATTCTGATTCGAGATTGTCCATCGCCGACTTGCGATAGATGTAGCCGGCGGTCAACGCCATCCCTTTCTGCCAATCGAGGATCGTTGATGCTACCGCGTTGATCTCGTCGCCGGACCGATCCAGATCATTCGGAGTCTGGTCGTCAAATGTCGTGCCGCGATAGAACGCCCGAATCATGCTCTTCTTATTGGTCCACTTGAGACCGCCGGAAATGCGGGATTGCTTATAGTCGATGACGCGAGTGAGCGTGTCGATCACGTCGGAGTCGTAACTCGAAAGCGGTCGAAGCTCCGACAGGCCATGGCGATCCTGCAAAGAGTATCCGCCGAAGAACTCAACATGCTTCACAGGGGTGAACGAAAAGCGAACGTTGCTCATGTTTCGCCGCGTGAAACTCGAACCGTCAAAGCCGTAGAATCTTCGATACTGGTTGTTGTTTGCGTAGAAGCTGAACGATCCCGGTTTGCTTACTTGAGCCTCCAACAGGCGGTTATTCAGCGTCAGGTTCTTCAGATTCGCCTGAAGCGAGACACCGTTGTCAAAGTAGAAGTTCCAGTCGGTCAGGGAGAGACCGATACCTTCATATATATTGAAGCTCTCCTGATTGACCTCAAGGCTTCCTTCTTCATCAACCGACGTATAGCCGATCTTGATCGAACCGGTTCCGTCGGACGCCAGGGGACTGATCGCGAGCAGTGAGAGCGCGAAGGCGACCAGCAGAGTCATATATCCTGTTTTCATGCTGTTCCTCCTTACTCCAGCCCGTGGCACGAGCAGCCGACACCGAGCCTGGCCGGAAGGTCAGGATCGAGGAGTCGATCGTTTGAATTTGATCCATGCACGTCCGTGTGGCATTCGATGCACGCGAACCGCGAGAAATTACCGTCCGGCGCCACCAACGTGTGCGCGGCGACCAATGTCGGCGCTACAGCATGGCCGGGGACAGCGTGGCACTGGCGGCACATTTGGTCGGTCGGCTGGCGCAATAGTTTGTCATTCTCACTGCCATGCGGATTATGACAGCCGTTGCACCCGGTCCCTTCGGGCGACCAGCCATGTACCGTTTCATGTTCATAGAGGTAAGGGCCGGTCAGGTCAGAATGGCAATCTTCGCATACCCGGTTAAGGGAATAAGTCGGCTCCATATCGGACGCCTGCGACATCGAATGACAGCTGATGCAGGTGACATTGAGCTTCCGGACCGGGTGCGCCGATCTCCGGATAAACTGGGTCTTTACATCCTGATGACAGTCGAGACAGAATTTCGCCTGATCATCCCGCAACAACGAGTTCTTACCCGCGTGCACTTTGTGGCATGACGAGCAGTTCTGCTGCTGGAGGTTGTGTCCGT
>JAMPYH010000226.1 GCA_023700785.1 Candidatus Zixiibacteriota bacterium | reverse complement strand
CTACCTCCAAAGGTTGATGGAGTTTACTTAGATCCCTCTCAGTAAAAATTATACGCTCTCCGCCCCGTTTTTGCCAGAAAAAATTAATAGGAGGCTATCATTTTCTGAACGAAAGTCATGGCCAGGCCCGAGAGGATCGGGACTGTCACATTGTCGTCCACCCCCAACGGTTCGAATTCGGCGAGGGTAGCGACAACCGCGCCACACGCCGCGACTGGGAAAGAAAGTCCCGGTGTGAAGGCGGCGACCAGGAGTGTGGCTGCCAAACACCCCATCGATCCTTCGATCGATTTCCGCCCGATCTTGTGCTTTCCGAAGCGTCTGCCGATCACCGCCGCGGCGGCATCTCCCACAATAATAAACGCAAGCGCGGCAATGGCTATTGGCTCACTGTATAATGCGATGGTACAGCATGAGGCGAGCAGAATATAGGTGGCGCCGGTCCAGTCTCCCCCCTGTTCGTGGCTCCTGATCATCCGGCCGAACGGGATAGCCATCAGCCCGTGCCAGAACCACCAGCCCCGCAGTCGGGAGATGTCTGTAAAGATGATCAGCAGGGTGATTGGCACCAGAATTGCCAACGCCGTGGTCTTTTCCAGCCCAAAAACGTAGTACCCACCTGGGATAACCAGCGCCCCAAGATGAGTCGCCTTGCGCCAGAGCTCCTGGACAAAGCTGATTTCCGGCTGAGCCGGCTGGGATCGGCGCTCCATCCGACTACTTCTTGCGGTAAACAATTGGCTCGAGGAATACGGACTTGGGGACCATGGAGATCTTTATCCGATATTTCTTGTACAGCTTGTCTCGAAGCTTAGTGAAGCCGGCCATCTGGTGCTCGGCTTTAAGCAGATTTTCGATCTCTACCTTGGCGTCCTCAAGCGAACGCGAGTCTTCATGTTTCAGCACCTTGATGATATGGAACCCATAGCGGGTCTTCACCGGTTCGGAGATGTCGCCGGGCATCATGATATACGCGGCTTTGTAAAAAGCGGTATCCACATCGTTTGGCCCGACCTTGCCGAGATCGGCCAGCTCCACTCGTATTGCCTCTTCGCCGGGATAATACTCTTTGGCAAGATCGAGAAACTCAACGCCTGAGCGGGCCTGGTCGCGAATGAAGATCGCCAGCGCGGAATCTTTGGTCACGATCTGCTGCACGGTCAGCGGTTTGTCGATGATGAACTTTTTGGGGTTGGCGTCGTAATACGCCTTTATCATCTCGTCACTCGGCTTCCAGTTTTTGTCGAACCATTGATTGATCAGGACGAGCTTGGACTCCTGGTGATTCATTTCGGCCAGCTTGGCTCGAACCGATTCCAGCGTATCGAGCCCGTCGCGTCTCGCCGCCTGGATAGCGCAGTATTGACGTGCGAGGCTCTTGAGAACATCCCGCTTCTGCTCCGGCGTCGTGTTCCAGATCTTGAGCCGCGACTTTAACCCTTCTTCGGCGTTTCGCATGGTCAACACCTCTACGGTGTCAACGTCATTGATTATCCCAAACCAGAGCGAATCGGTGGTATGGTAGAGATTCGAGTCAAGCAACGACTCGTTCACGACGATCTTCACCTCTCGGCTGAGACTATCCATCAATTGCGCGGCCGCCTGCCGTATCTTTTCCGAGAGCGCGGTGCGTTTGGCATGGCTGTAAACCATGCTGTCGCTCAGCGGAATGATCCCGGAATCTCGCTTGGCGTGCAGGTAAACGATATGCCAGCCGTCCTGATCCTGATAGGGAGAGGAATACTGGCCGGGCCGCATGCTGAAGGCGATCGAATCAAACGGATGATGAAACTGCCCGCGTCCGGTCCATCCAAGATACCCTGCCGTGTTCTGCACGTCTCGTTCGTGCGAATAAGCTCTGGCGAGTTCGTCAAAGGTCGCCCCTGAGTCGAGCTTGCGATGAACCTCCTCGATCAGGTCGTAGGCCATCTTTTCAACTTCCTCAGCGGGCAGGAGCCGCAAGGTCAAAGAATCAGCGCCATGCATCATGCCATGACGATTGGCCATGATATGAGAAACTTCGACCTGTTCCGGTATATTGTATCGTCGCCGGTTGGCGTCGTAAAAGGCCTGCACTTCGGCGCTATCTACTTTCAGTTCGCCGAACTGCTTCTCCATATAGGTGTAGAGCATGAGCGAATGCACCCGCGTCCGGTAGGACCAGAAACTATGGAAGTACCGGGAGAGGTCGAGCGAGTCCGCCTCAAATCCGGTCAGCGTATCCACTAACAGGCTGTCCAGGAACCATTCCGTCGTTGAGTCGGGAAGCGTGCCGCCCGTGGGTGCCAGCGCCGACCGGACCAGGTGCGCATAGAACTCTTTTGCCGTTAGCGAGTAACCGCGGTCACCGCGGACCATGACCCGGCCATCTTCGGCGACAGGCAGGGTGGTAAGCGCCTTTTTGCCGCAACCGGCCAAGGTCAATAGCGCCAGTAAGATCAGAACCGAGTGGAACGTTCGATATTGCTTCATCTTGCCCTATCTCTATGGGGTGCAAAGGTCCAATATTATACCTGCACCGGGCAAAACTCAAGCGCAAACTGCTGTGTATGGGAACTCAGACCGAAACTGAAGTCGCGCGCTCGCGCTCGATGGGGTTCGATCCCTTTTCCGACGCGAAGCGGTTGAACTGGAGAGTAAACGTGGTTCCACGCCCCTTGACCGAATCCACCGTCAGATGCAGTTTCAAGGCGGTCGCGATGCGATGCACTATCGCCAATCCAAGGCCCGTACCATGTTTTTTTGTGGAATAGAAAGGCTGAAAGATCCTTTCTCTTTCCTCCGCGGTGAGGCCCGGTCCGGTGTCGCTGACTCGCAATTCGACCAGCCCGCGCGACTGGTCTTCGGCGACTGTGAACCGGATCGCTCCTTCTTCGCCGCCAAACGCCTCGCAACCGTTGATCGCGAGATTCATCACTATCTGCTTGATCTGATCTTCATCGCCGACGACATATACGATGGATGATTCAGACTCAAACTGAACCGTGATGTTCTCCTTGAACGCCTCATGATGTCGCAGCAGCTCGATAACATCGCTGAGGATATGGCACAACTCAACTTTGTTATAGGTCGGCCGGCTGACCCGGGCGTACGAGAGGAAATCGGTGAGGATCTTGCTCAGTCGGTGCGATTCCTTGACGATCAGTTCCATCAGGCGGGCATTCTCCCCCTGCGGTCGAAGATCCTTTGCCAACACCTCTACCGACCCCGAAATGGCGGCCAGCGGATTCCTGATCTCATGCGCTATTGATGCCGACAATTCTCCTACCGCCGCCAGTCGATCCGCGGCACGCGCGCGTTGCTCGAGTTGTTTGGCGTCGGTCAGGTCGGTGAAGATCGCGATCACGCCGCGCAGCCCTTTCCCCTCTTCCGACAGCACAGAGATCGACAAGCCCAGGGGAAGCGGCCTGCGGATGCCATTGAGTATCTCTATCTCGGTTCGCGGGAAGTCCTGCCCAAAGCGAACCGCGTCCATCAGGTAGCTGGCAAGGCGGGGCATCCGCTCCGCGAACACCTCCTCACAGCGCATCCCGCGGACCTCCTCTTCGCGGTAACCGAGGATTTTCTCCGCCGCGCGATTGAAGTAGATGATATAGCCGAACGGGTCGATCGTCAGCAGCCCCGAGTTGAGATGCTTGAGGATATCGTCTGTCTCCAGCCGTGCCCGTTTCAGCGCGAGCGACGCATCCGCGAGCTTTTTGTCCTGGTGGCTCAACCGTTCGGCCAAATAACCCGAGATAAACGCGACCAGATAGAAGATCAGGATATGGAGAAAGATCGAATAGAAAACATGGTCCTGGGTCGAGAAGATCGTCTGGAGTGCCTGCATGTTTAGTTCGTCCGTCACCTGCTGGCTAAAGCCAAGCCAGATGATGAACGAATAGGCCGCCGACACCAGCGAGGCTACCACCAGTGTTCCCACCAGGCGATAGGCCAGCGCCGCGGAGACGATGGTCAGCAGGAAAAGCGCCGAGAACGGCGAGTTGACATTACCGGTCGCGTAAATGACGCCGGTCTCGATCCAGATCTCGAGGATGAACTGCAGTCCGATCAGGATCTGCATCACCGTATTCAGCTTGATCCGCTTCTCCAGCGCGATCGCCGCGGTGAATCCGAGGGTGCAAATGGAATAAAGAATGAGCTGGGCCTGCAGATAGCCCGGATACCCCATCCAGAAGACCACGATGGCCAGCAGGATGATATACGAGGCCAGCTTGAGTGGAAGAAACCAGCCGAGGCGTTTGAGTCGTTCCTGACGTTCCATATGTCAACGGCGCCCGAAGGCGCCGTTCTCGTCATAACCTATTCTTCAGCCGCCTGACAATCCGGAGACGGCATCGTTCTCTCTTATCCGATCTTGCCAATGATATCGAACATCGGCAGGTACATGGCGACCAGCAGCCCGCCTATGACCACACCCATCACCACAATGATGATCGGCTCAATGATCGAGGTCAGCGCCGCGACCGCGTCATTCACCTCTTCATCATAGAAATCAGCGATCTTGTTCAACATATCGTCCAGGCCGCCGGTCTTTTCACCGACGCCGATCATCTGGATCACCATCGGCGGGAACACGCCCGACTCCTTCAGCGGTGCGGTGATCGTGTCACCTTCGGCGATCGCCAGTACCGATTTGTTGATCGCGTTCGCCACCACCAGGTTGCCTGAGGTCTTGGCCGTGATATCCAGGGCCTCGAGGATCGAGACGCCCGACGACAGTAAAGTCGCGAGCGTACGGGTAAAGCGGGCCACGGATGACTTGCGCACCAATGTCCCCAGCACCGGCATACGGAGCAGGAATCGGTCGAT
>JAMPYH010000225.1 GCA_023700785.1 Candidatus Zixiibacteriota bacterium | reverse complement strand
CATGGGGGGCGCGCGCTCAACCAGAAGGAGTACGCCAGGGCCCGCGACCTGTATGACGCCGCGTACAAGCTGGATTCGAACAATGTCGAAGTACTCCGCAACCTGGCGATCCTCCTTTCGACCGCGGGGGATCATCGCAACGCGCTGAAGATCCTGCAGCGGGCCGAGCAGCTTAATCCGACCGACCCATCGGTGATGAATAATCTGGGAACGACCTACTCAGTCCTGAATGATCCAAACAAAGCGGCTGAGTATTTCCAGAAGGCGGTCAATGCCAAACCGAACAATCCGACCTATCTGACCAATCTCGCCCTCGAGTTCGCGAAGCTCGGCAATATGTCCGAGGCATTGGCGACCGCGCGCCAGGCCGCGCCGCTGGATACCGCGTCGGTGGACCTCCCGATCATCATGGGGGACTGTTTTATGGCGTCGCGGCAATACGACAGCGCCGACTTCTATTATTCACGCACGTTGGGCATGGGTGCCCGCACCGCCGCGCTGTTCTATCTTCGCGGGCTGGCGCGACAGAACCTGAAACGACTGGACGACGCCGAACTTGATTTGAAGACGTCTGTCTCCATCGACTCCACCTGCCGCGACTGCCGTCAGACGTACGGCGTCCTGCTGGTGCAAAAGGGACATTACGAAGAAGCGTTGGTGCAGTTCGCGCGCGTGGTGCAGCTCGATTCAGCGTTTTACCCGGGGTGGATATCGCTCGGGGTGATGTATTCGATGGCCGGTTTTCCGGACCAGGCGGATTCGGTGTTGGTCAAGTTGATGAAGGTTGATTCGGCGATGGGTTTTAAGATGGTTGACCTGATCAACCTCGAGAAGTCAAAACGCAAGGCGAAGAAATAGCCGCTCGCTCAGATCAACATCTGTTTGGCGGCCAGTTCGCGGTAGAGGGGGCAGCGCTCGGTCAGTTCGTCATGTTTCCCCTGGTCGATGATCTTCCCGTTTTCCAGCGCCACAATTCTATCGACATGCTGCACGGTTGACAGCCTGTGCGCGATGATGATCGCCGTCTTGTCCACCAGCACTTTGCGCAGAGCATCCTGAATAAGCTGTTCCGACTGCGAGTCGAGCGCGGAAGTAGCTTCGTCGAGTATCAGCACCGCCGGATCTTTAATGATCGCGCGAGCAAGACAGATACGCTGACGTTCCCCGCCGGAGACTGTCACCCCACGTTCGCCAACTTCCGTTTTGTAGCCATTCGGCAATGACATGATGAAGTCATGAATATTGGCCACACGCGCGGCGTCCATTACCTGCGCTTCGGAGGCGGCAGGATGGCCGTAGGCGATATTGTCAAATATCGACATTTTGAAAAGCACCGGGTCCTGATCCACCAGCGCGATCCCATTGCGCAGCGACGCGATCGAAAGCGATCTCAGGTCGATACCGTCAAGGAGGATCTCCCCTTTATCCGGGTCGAAAAAGCGCATGATGAGATTGATGATGGTGGTTTTGCCGGAGCCGGATGGTCCAACCAGCGCGATCTTCTCCTTGGCTCGAATATGCAGCGCAAGATCACGTATCTGGAAGCCACCGTTCCCATAATCAAATGAGACGTGCTCCATCTGGATCTCGCCGCGAGGCGCGCCGAGAGTCACCGGTGTAGCTGCTTCAGTGACTCCTTCGGGGAGATCGAGGTATTCAAAGACACGGTCAACCGAGGCCATCGCGGATGAGACCTGAAGGTTGGTCTCCGCCAGACTATGGATCGGCGCGTAGAGGTAATTTAGCAGGATGTAAAACGCGATCAGCTCGCCGAGTTTCATACCGCCGGTCGCGACGAGGTAAACGCCCCAGCCGAGCACGATTATCGGTCCGATCATGTTGACAAAATGGGTGACATTGACCGCCAGCGAGTTGGTAACGCTGCTTTTGATATAGTATCCCGTCAACGACCCTAACACGCCATCGACCCGTTTCTGCTCTCGCTCCTCCTGGCCGAACGCCTTGACCGTCTTGACCGACAGGAGGCTTTCCTGCAGTCGCGCGGTAAGCGACGCGATCGTCTGCTGAATGCCGGTGGCGATCAGGTTCAGTTTTTTCCCATACCGATTCGCCAAAATGATGGTGGCAGGTACCGGTATAAGCGCCACGACCGTCAGCATCCAGTTGGTCTGTACCAGGTAGGCGACCACCGCGATCAACATCAGGATGTTGGTGAAGAACATCAGCAGCGTTGAGGTGAGCAGATCCTGGACGCGGCCGACATCGGAGAGCGTGCGCGACATCACTTCGCCCACCTGGTGATCCTGATAAAAGCGGAGCGAGAGCCGTTCCAGATGCGCGAAAAGCTGTGAGCGAATATCCCTGATGATATTGGAGCCGACATACGCGACCAGATAATCCCGCAACCATCCCAGCAAAACCATCGAGAGATACAGGCCGAGCAGCAACACTACAAACAGGACGACCGGCTGGATATCGACCGGTTGCCCGGAGGTCTGCACCAGTCCGGGGATCAGCGTATCGATCATGTACTGAATGGCGATCGGGAGCGCGAGCGAAAGGAGCGCGATCGCGCCCATTGTCGCCAGCGTGAATGACTCCATGACCCAATAGGGTCGGAGATATCCCCAGAGGCGTTTGAGCTTGTCAGCCGGTATGATCATAATTCGGTCGCCGTATCGGCACGCGCTGCCGGTCGAAAATTGGCCGGCAGCGTGCGTCGCATTGGTCAAACCACCTTGCTCCGTTTTAGTTCAGCCGTTTCCATATCGCGAACCTGCTGGAGAACATTGGCGACATACTCCGTGTCCACCGGCTTGATCCCCTGCTGTTGCTCAATATGGTACATGCAGTACGGATTCTCCGCGCGCTTGCCGCTGGCCGAGACCGAAGTAGTGGTGCAGCCACCGCGACAGAGCGGAAGATATTTGCAGTCATGGCAGTGTCCGGTCGCGGTCTCCTTGGTGAATTTCCGGTTGTAGGCGAACCCGTCCGGGTTGTTCCAGATAGCGGTAAAAGAGCTGTCGCGAATATTTCCCTCGACAAACTCCTCCGGCATCGAGAGGCAGCCCTTCACATTGCCGTTCGACTCGATCCCCGCGATACGGGTACCGGCATAACATCCGAAATAGGGGAAACCGTCCCACAGTTCGGTCCCTTTGCAGCCGTAGTAGCCGATATTTTCGCCGACATCGACCGTGATCCGCTTGTCCTGTTTGATCTCGAGGATCTTGTCCACCAGTTTCGGATAATTATCGAGCGACATGACCAACTGCGCGTTCTCTTTCATCCGTCCGGTGACGGTGGTCATCTGGATGCGCCAGACTTTGCAGCCGTGGGCGATCAAATCTTCCTTGATATTGTCGAGTTCAGCGAGGTTGATGTTGGAGACCTGCGTTACGGCACAGAATCTGGCTCCGGCCTCGCGCAACATATCCATCGCGTTGAGACAGCGCTGATAGCTGTCGGTGCGCTGTCGGATATAGTTATGCGTCGGTTCGGTGCCGTCGAAACTGATCCCGATATTATTTATCCCCAGTTCGGCCAGCGTCCTGGCGATCTCGGGAGTCATGGCATACCCATTGGTAATGAGATACGCCTTGATGCCGCGATCCTTGATCCGTTTGGCCAGAAGCGGCCAGTCCTCGCGAAGCAGAGGCTCGCCGCCTGAGATAGTGATCGCTTCGGAGCCAAGCTCCGCCAGTTCATCGATCAGGTTGAATGCCTCCTGGGTGGTCAGCTCATCCGGGCGACGTTTCCCCGCGGAAGTGCCGCAATGGATGCAGCGCATGTTACAGGCGAACGTGATCTCCCACACGACCGCCGACGGATAGAGTTTGAACTCGCTCATGCTGTCTCCTTTGCCGCCAGCGCCCGCTGCTGCGCCTGTTGGCGCGACCACGCGATGATCTCGAGCATCGGCTGCAGGTTATATTTCCAACTTTCACATATTTTGTCACGGGTCAGGTCGCGGTCGGCACGGCGAGCCGGACAGCTCCCCATGCAGGTCGGGAGGATGTCGCACTCCCGGCACAGCTCATCCTCGAACGGGTCGAACTGAAAGAGCCGCGTGAAATTGGGATGGTCGAAATTGATCGGCTGGTTGATATTCCCCGCCGCCTTCGACTTGTCGCCGACATAATTAAAGCATCGATAGAAATCGCCATCCGGGTCGATCAGGAATGAATTGATCATCTGCGCCATACAGAAGGTCATCGACGGCGACGGCAGTTTGTCTATCCTGAAGCCCCGCTGTAGAAGCAGGGCGAAGAACTCAATTTCTACTTGCGAGAAATCCGAGACCTCGTAACAGCTCTCGGTGATATTGGAGCAGGCGGTCGTGACCGCCTCGATCAATCCAAAATAGACGCCCACGTGATCGCGGAGCCCAGCCTGCTCGAGCTCATCGAGCAGTTCCGCGATCATCTGCGGCGTAAAGCTTTTATCGACGTTGACGCGGATACCGACCGCGATACGGGTCGACGCGTACTTGAGATTCTCGATGATCGTGTCAAAACTGTTTTTACCGTTTTTGAGCGGCCGCTTCTGGTTGTGCAACCACGAGGGACCGTCCAGCGTCACCTGGATCGAACCGACTTTCAGGTTGACCAATGTGTCAACTACGTCGCGGGTCAACAGGTAGCCGTTGGTGATCATCGAGGCGGTATATGTGAATGTGTATTCACTCCCCATCTTGATGAGGGAGTCGGTGATCTGTTCGATCACCGCAAGCGCGAGCAGCGGCTCGCCGCCATACCAGCTGATATCCACGCCGGTCAGTCGGGGCGCGCGATTCCGCACGAAGTTGACCAGATTATCGATCACCTCTGACGACATGCGCCCCCGCTTGTTTTCCT
>JAMPYH010000224.1 GCA_023700785.1 Candidatus Zixiibacteriota bacterium | reverse complement strand
TCAAGCGCTTATGAGCGGTAGAATCTGGCAATTGTGGTGCCGGTCGCGATCTAGATTCTTCTTGAAATTACCCCCAACATACTCCATATTATAGCAGTCATTCAACTCGTGGCGGGGATATACTCAGGTTGCATCGCGGGGCATTATTCAATCGTCTTTTCATCGGCGCGATCGCGCTGATCATCTCCATTTATCTGTCGGCGCCGGTCTTGGCCGTTGATTCCCTGGAGATCGACCACAACAAGCGGGAGGAACTTCTCCCCTATAGTCTCGAATCGCAGTTGGTCATCTCCTGGAAGGAACGGCAGCTCATCTATAGACCTGCCCAGATCGGTGTGAAGGACCCTGCCGGAATCGGCACTCATCTGGTCTATATCCGGAATCCTGATAGGAGCGAGGATAATTTCACTCAGATAGGGGCCTACTCGGCCACCAATGGGAATACTGTCAACGATCAGCCGATGCAATTGATTGTCACGGATTTTGTGACGTTCGTCGATTCCTCCGACAGCGGCGTCTGTGTCGCCGGTATTGGCTACAGGACGGATTCAGCTTTTGCCTTCGAACTGAAGATCGGCCGCGCTCCATCGCTGCTGTTTCTCGCGACCGGAACTGATGCCACTGGGGACGGCGAGTGGAAAATCGGTGGCGGGATTGCGGGTCGTGCTGACTATGACCGGGACGGGAAGCAGGAAATGCTGATCCATGTCAATCCCAATCGAGATCTGGCGCCACGAATTCTAATGTGTATCGAGTTGTATCCCTTGAGGATTGAATGGCAGAGGCCATGGCCGGTCGCGCCGATCTTAATGAGTGCCATATCAGCCGACGATAATGATCCCGGGTGGATATTCCCGACACAGTATCCCAGCAACGGCTTCGCTGACAGCTTGATGCAGGATCGTTACTCGTACGCGGTGCGAGTGGACGAGCGAGGCGAGATCGTCTGGGGCAGGTACCTTTCCCAGTTCGTTCAGGGGATAGCCGGCGTGCAGAGTCAAGACAAAAAGTCGCTGATATTCGTTCACAGTCTTCCGGCTATCGATTACCGCCGGCACGTCGATTCAACCATGCTGGCGCGGCGTCTCACTCGGATCGCTCTGGATGGCACCGTGGACAAGACCTGCATCTATAACGGCGAGCGGAATGACGTGATCTGGCTGGCGGACTATACCGGTGACGGCATCGACGAGATCTACATACTTTCAGTAGATGGGAGAGTTCAGATACTGGATACAGGCTTTGTCCTTCTGGCGGAAACCGGGCCAAACCCGATCGAGGGATTTGGCGGAAATCTTCCCTCCATCGATGGACACTCGGAAGTGATCGCGTTGCGCGAGAGCGACGGCATAGGCCTGTATGACACGCGACTGCGCAAGCTCGCCAAGTGGACCGGCAATGTCTGGATGGTTGAGCCGGCTCACGTAGATGAGACAGGCGATCTGGCCGGATTTCTCGCGACCAACATCACCGAGTTTGCCCTGATCTCGATCCATAAGCGCCCCTTGCTCGATCTTGTCGCGGTTCTCTACTACGACTATCGGTATTATGTCATAGCGGTCATCTCCTCACTCATCATTGGGCTTTTGGTCATGGGATACTACCGACAGCGGGTCCTCGGCCAGAAACTTCAGATCGAACTCGCGCATGCTGAACTACAGCGAACCCAGCGACAATTGATCGAGGCGGAGAAGTATCGTCAGGCACGGGATATCGCCGGCGGGTTCGCGCATGAGATCCGGAACGCGCTTTTTCCCGCCGAGGGGGCCCTCAAGCGGATCAAGCAGAACCTTGGGTCCACGCCCGAGGATGTCGCGAATACGAGGCGACTGGCGGAATCGTCGATCAAAGCGGTGGAGCGCGCGATCGACATGACCGATCTGATCTCGCAATATACCAAACTGGAGAGCGAGATCGAGCGCGACCAGGTGGTAGTGGCCAAGGTTGTCGCCGAGTCTCTGGCCAGCAATGACAGCCGCATCCAGGAACAGCAGATCACGGTTTTGACGAGCGGCTCGTCAGAGAGCGCGCTGTATATGAACCAGCTTCACCTGCACATGATCGTCAACAACCTGCTGCTTAACGCGTTGGACGCGGTGAGCGATCAACCCACCAAAGAGATCCGGATAACGTGGGAGGAGAATGATGATCGGCTCACGCTTTCCTGCCAGGATACCGGAGTCGGGATCGACCCGGCGATCCGTGAGCGGATCTTTCAGCCATTCTTTTCGACCAAACCGAACAGCGGCACCGGCCTCGGTCTGGCGATCGTCCACAGACTTGTAACCATTTACCAGGGAAAGATCACTGTCGAAAACGGGCACACTCAGGGGGCGCGCCTCACGGTCATGTTGCCGCACGGTCCCCTTGTCGGCCAGAACTCATAAGTGAAAGATCGTTCTATGCAGGAAACGACCGGATATACGCTGCTCCTTGTTGATGATGACCCGCATGTCCTGGAGACATTGCGCGAGCTGTTCTCCGACGGCTACCTCTGCCTGCTGGCCAGGTCCGGCGCCGAGGCGGTTCAGCTTGCCAGGAAACATGCTGAGATCGCGGCGGCGGTGCTGGATATGAAAATGGCCGGAATGGACGGCACCGCGACTTATCGCGAACTGCAGAAACTTCGCGGCGACCTGCCTATCATTATTCACACCGGGCATCCCGGCGAATATGACGAAGGGGAGCTCGACGCCATCCTCCGTCCATTCGACTATATCCGAAAAGGGAAATCGATCAATCACCTGGAGCGTTCGGTGCGCAACGCCTGCGAAACGATGCATTTGCGCATGACCAGGGAGGAATTGATCGAGCAGGCCCAGCAGTACGGGATGATCGGGCGATCGCGACCGATGCTGGCGGTGTATGAACGGATCCGCAGGATCGGCCGTCACGATATCAAAGTGCTGATCACCGGCGAGACAGGGACCGGGAAGGAACTGGTCGCGCGGGCCATTTACCAGAACAGCGCCCGCTACGGGAAACCGTGGGAGATATACACCTGCAATCACCGGAACGCGGAGTTGGTCGAGTCGGAACTGTTTGGCCACAAGCGCGGATCGTTCACGGGGGCGATCGAGGATCGTGACGGTCTGTTCGCCACCGCCCATACCGGCACGATCTTTCTCGATGAGATCGGCGACCTTGATATTACGACGCAGGCGAAACTGCTGCGAGTCATCGAGACCGGCGATTTCCAGATGATCGGGTCGAGCGGCATGCAGCACGCGAATGTGCGGATCATCTCCGCCACCAATAAGGATCTGGGGGAGATGGTCGAACGGGGGGCTTTCCGCGAGGATCTCTACTACCGGCTCCAGGAAGTTCAGATTCAACTGCCGCCGTTGCGCGATCGACGCGACGACATCCCGTTGCTCATCGATCATTTCACTGACTTCTATTGTTCCGAACTCGGATGCGAGCGGAAGAAGTATGAGCCGGAAGCGAAGTTCCAGATGATCGAGTATGGCTGGCCGGGGAATGTGCGGCATCTGCAGCGGACCATCCGCCGACTGATCTACCTTGGCGATTCAAACATCATCTCCAAAAATGACGTGTGCGACGCCCTGGCGGTGGAACCAAACAACGGTGCGGTCGCCGCCGGCGGCCGCCAGCTCACCTGTCGGCTGCGCGAGTTCAAAAAGGTCTGTATCATTGAGGCGGTGGCTGAATCCGACGGCAATATCTCCGCCGCGGCACGGATCCTTGGCATGGACCCCGCCAATCTGCGCAAGATGATGATCGAACTGGGGATCGAACGCTAAGCAGTTTTATCTTGATGCCATGTCTCCACTGACGCGACATTGCGCGCGGGCGACAACCACGGAGTATAGCCATGGCATGGTTCTCTCGCTTTCCATCACATGAATATCTGGCGAAAAACGCCGCGCGAGCGATAGTCCGCTTCCCCTTCACTCTCCTGTCCGCGCTGATCGGCACCGGCGTATTGATCGCGCTCATCGAGTATGAAATGGAGCCGGTCAATCACCTGCTTGAGAAGTGGGCGGCCATTTCGGCGCTAGGCTTGCCGCTCTTTACGGCGCTGGCGGCGTTTGCTGAGCGACGAAACTTCCCGCGAGCCAGGAATATCCTCATCCAGGGCATCGGTGTATTGATACTCGCGTTGCTATTTCTCAGCACGCCCGAGAATATCACCCGGCCGCTGATCCACCCGATGCGGTTTCTGCTATTGGCGATCGCGTTTCATTTTCTCGCGTCGTTTCTCCCATTCCTGGGAAAAGCGAACGGCCAGGGATTCTGGCTATATAATAAGGCGCTCTTCCTCCGTTTCCTGACCGCCGCGCTCTACTCGGCGGTGCTTTACGCGGGGCTGGCGATCGCGCTCGGCGCGATCAAAACGCTGTTCGATCTCGACATCGAAAGCGAGACGTTTTTTCAACTCTGGGTGATAGTGGGAGTGACCTTCCAGACCGTCATCTTCCTCTCCGGCTTCCCTGAGGACCTGCCGGCATTAACAGACGAAGGGGAGTATCCTCGCGGCCTCAAGATCTTCGTGCAGTATGTGCTGCTTCCCCTGGTCGGGATCTACCTGGTGATCCTGTACGCGTACGGCCTCAAGATCCTCTTCCAGTGGAACTGGCCACAGGGCTGGGTGTCGCAACTGGTGCTCTGGTATTCAGTGGTCAGTATCCTTTCGATCCTGCTCCTCTGGCCGCTTCGGGAGAAAGCGGACAGCGTGTGGATCAAAAACTTCACGTCGTGGTTTTTCAGGTTACTTATCCCGCTTCTGGTCATGCTGTTTCTCGCGATCTTCGAGCGGATCGGCGATTACGGCGTGACGGTCAATCGCTACCTGGTGATCGG
>JAMPYH010000223.1 GCA_023700785.1 Candidatus Zixiibacteriota bacterium | reverse complement strand
ACGACCAAATTGTGGACGCTACTGGACCACTAATTCTACCCCGGAGCATAGTGCCAATTCTGGGCACAGCATTGCCGGATTCAAGTAAGTATGTATGGAAAACTGATAGTTTGTCTTTGATGCAGCGAAGGCAGTGATGTCCCTCGAAAAAGAAAAGGTCCGTGGAGAGTCCACGGACCTTTTGCTGAACATCAAGAATGCGGCGAAGTCGAAACCGCACAATATTACTCTATTCCCCGAAGCAATGGCCAGGACCGATCATTCCATTGTTGTAGGCGTCAAGAGTGTCATGCCACGAAAGTACCAGCGCTTTCTGGGCTTTGGACAGGCCGTTCCAATCAGAATAGTCGTTGGCTGCCAGGAAAGCGTCAGCCGCGGCGATGGTAGCGGCGATGTCTGTGGCGTCCGCACCATCAGCGATGCTGAGCTTGGCCCCCAGGAGCTGAGCGTACAGCTTGGTGATACCATTCTTCGGTGTGCCATAAACGTTCTGGCTGAGATAGTCCACCGCCAACTGAGCGGTGTTGACCAGACGAGACTTGGCTCCGGCGGCGGTACCGAGCCAGATCGGCAAATACTGGGTGACTTCGTCAGCTTGTGGCCCAAAACCAGCATGCGTCTTCCAGTAACCGATCGTGTGGCTGCAGCCTTCCTGCGGAGGATCGAACACCGGCACTGGGAACCAGATCAGGATCTGCTTCTCACGGGAGGTTGTATTGTCGACCGCGGACAGTAGGCCATACGCGCCGAAATTGGTCGCAGGCTCGTTTTCGTTAATGTAGGTATCCAGATAAACGGCGATAGTATCGCAGCCATCATCGGTGCAGATCTCGATCCACGGGTGGCCCGAATTTGCCGACTCGCTGGAAACGAACTCGGAGCGCTGGGAGATCCCCTCTTTGTCAAGGAGAATACCGTAGTTCGGATACGTACCGGCGGCGAAGGCCTGAGCGATCGAGGTCACATCGACAGAAACCCAGCCGAAACTGGACGCGGTAAAGCTGTTCCAGATGGTGGCGTCGAAGGCGCCGCCGAAGTTATTCCAGGTCACCGTCATCTCGCCCCAGAGGGAAGTCACGCGGTGGACATTAAGTCCGACGGTTGACTCCGACGCTGTGAAGAGATGCAGCGTGGCCGACGTGATCATGGTGGCGTTCGGGCCGATCGCGCTGGCCGCCTTTGAGTCGATCAACGGCGAAGTCGGCTCTTTCTGACAGCCGACAATGGCCAAGGCGAGGATGGCGAGAACCACCAGCACTTTGGAGAGTTTGAACATGAAAAGTTTCCTCCGATGAGCCGGATCTGATCCGGCAGGGTTCAGGTTGATCATCTTGACTTGAGGACTTTGGGACAGTCCGCGACAGGTGCTGCCGATCGTCTCAAGTAGTATTTACGCGACTAAAAGATCTGTCAGATCAGGAACGAGAGCGGAAGAAAACGTTAGTAAATCAGTTCACCCTACCGCTCGAAATATACAGCGAGTTTACAAACTGTCAATGGCCAAAATGTAGATAGAACCAGTCCTGACTTTGTCTATCACAACCCTGTTCTAATTCAGGACAAGGACTGTCGCCTTTTGGTGATAGCCCGACACGGACAGACCACTGCCTGCCCAGACCCGATAAAAGAGCAACATTCGTACCATTCCCAGAAAATGTTTGGCGATACTTTGGATAGTGGGCCGATTAACTCAATTATGACAGGACGTACGGAAACCGGTAGAAAATGGAGGAAGCCTGGCGCTTTTCTCTTGTGAGGACGCGATAACATCGCTATCTTCTTCAAGTCAATAATGTTGACTCCGCCCGCCTCCCCTCACAAGGCAGGTACTTCACAGAAGAGGAATTATGGCATGACCGAAGTGAGACATGATCTCTCAGGGTTGAGGTGCGACATTAGCGCCGCTCCCGCCAACCCGCTGGTATGGGCTATTCTGACCCTATTGCTCTGGGTTCCGATGCAGACCTTTGCGCAGGATGCAGGCAACTTACCACCAACGCCAACTTCGAGCCAAGTAACCGACTGGTGCGGCACACAGAAGCGTTGGGCAGAGAAGCAACCGGCGTTCACCAATGAAGCGGCGGCCTGCCCGACCTACGGTCCCTGCGATGTGGCCGGAACCCGCAACGCCTACATCCCTGATCCGGGGCAATCGACCACCATCATCCGGCTCATGTTTCACATCATCACGCTGGATAACGGTACCAACGCCTCCACCACTCCGGCTATGATCGAAGCGCAAGTCGCCAATTTGAACGCGGACTACGCGCCGGTACGGATCGAGTTTGAGTATCAGTATCAGACCCACGCTTCATCTGCTTATCGATCCCTGAACGAAGGCGAGTTCGATCTGATGAAGGCGGCGTATGCTGTCCAGCCCGATTCCATGCTCAATGTCTTTGTCTCGTATGTTGAACCAAGCTACAGTTATGGGACGTTTCCCTGGGATCCCCAGTGCCTGACCGTGTACGGCGGCATTGTGATGACAACCGGCCATTTTAGCAACATACAGTCAACGCTCGCCCACGAGGTGGGTCATTGCCTCGGATTGTGGCATACCCATCATGGCGTCAGCGAAGTGAACGAATGCAGCCAGTGCTATGAGAAGGCAAACAGCCCAGACGGCGATGTCACCGGAGACCTGTGCGAAGACACCGAGCCGACACCGTTAAGCTACGGTTGCGGTGGCCCGGGAGGAAACGATCCGTGCAACAGCCAGCCGTGGGGGTTGACCGATCCGCAAAACTATATGGGGTACGCCGGCGAAGGATGCTGGTCGGAGTTCTCGCCGCAGCAGATGGGGCGCGCGCATTGCTGGCTCAATGACCAGTTGCTGGGGTGGTCTTCGGGAGTTCGATTCACTCATACCAATGTTCTCGGTCCGGCGCCTCACGTTGTCGATTTCAACGGCATCACCGGCAAGACTGTCAACGCCTGGACATGGGATTTTGGCGATGGCCAGACCTCGAACCAGCAATCCCCCACGCATGAATACAGCGACGCCGGGCTATACGATGTTACCGTCGCGATTCAGGCAACCGATGGACAATATGAGACGGTTCGCCGAGAGCTGGTCTGGGTATACAGCGACTCAATGGTCGTTGGGTCCCCGACTGCCGTCCCCGGGACATCGAACCGGATCGACATTTACGCGCGCAATCATCTTCCATTGCAGGAGATCATGCTCCCGATAAGTTGGGATGGTCCGGTGCCGATAACGTTTGACTCGGTCACCACTACCGGACTGAGGACCAATTACCTGAGCGTCCAGGAGTACGCGCATTACGATGATTACAGCAAACGGATCACGTACCGTCTGGCGGTCAATCCTAACGGATCGCAAGCGGAGCTTGCGCCCGGCACTGGCCCGGTGCTGTCCGCTTACTTCACGATGCCGCCAGGGACATCGACAGACTGTCCAATTTCACTGGTCAGTTATTCAAATATCTTCAATACGTTTTCTCCCCGGTTTACTGTTTTGCCAGGGAATTACGATGTTACCGCGATCGCGGGCGAATTGACCGCGTGTATCCCCGGCGACATTAACAACAATGGGTTTGGCCCGGATGTCTCTGATCTCTCGTACCTGATCAGTTACTTTACCGGCGCTGTGCCGAGCCTTCCGAATCCGGCGGCGGCGAACGTGAACGGCACCGGCACGATCGACCTTTCAGATCTCTCGTACCTGATCCTTTATATGGTCGCGGGAGGAAACCCGCCAGTCTGCAGTTCGTAGCCTAAGGCTCGCGTCAGTCAATGGAGAGCACGTGATTCCCTCTCCCCTCGAACGGTTATTGTCGGTCACCAGTGGCGTACCGATGCTCCTTGACGGGGGCATCGGTACGCTACTTCTGTCGAAAGGCAGCGCCGAAAGGTCTCCCGCACCGAGCCCGTCGTTCTGGTACAATCTGAGAGAGCCGGACATGGTCGTGGCGGCGCATCTTCGATTTCTCGAAGCGGGCTCTGAAATTCTCCTGGTCAATAGTTTTTGCGCGTCGCGTCCATTCTTAAACGTCCTAGACGCGACGGACTCGACATCCACAGTTGGAGAGATCAATCGGTTGGCAGTGAAGCTCGCGCGAACCGCGATCTCCCGGCACGGTCAACCAGGAACACTGGTCGCCGGCTCGATCGGTCCACTCTCCCCCGAGGTCTCCGAAGCAGGGCAATTGGACATCTTTTTAGAGCAAGCGAATGCGTTAGCATCGTCCGGAGTTGATCTGTTTGTCTGCGAGACATTTCTTGACAGCAGGCAGTTGGCTCGCGCGGCCTCGGCCTGTCGGGGAGCTGCTTCGCGTTTGGGCAGTCCGATCCCCATTGTAAGCTCCATGGTTCCACATGCTCCCGAATCTGTGAGAGAGTTAATCAGTTTTCAAAGGGATGGATTGGTCGATCTGATAGGGCTTAATTGTGGCGCCGACTTCAATCTGTCGCTGAGTATGTTGAGACTGTTAAGCGAGCAATCGGCAGGGCCTTTTTGGTTCAAACCAAGTTGTGGTACGCCGACCATTCGTGAAAACGTTTTGAAATATCCGATATCGCCTGAGACTTTCGCACAGGAACTAACTGCGCTGAGCAAGATGATCCCTTTGTCCGCGATCGGCGGCTGCTGCGGGGCGAGTTCGGAACATATGAGAGCACTTGCTAAGTCTCTAGCGGGCGCAGGGGAACAGGTCACCCAGTAAGGGCTTGAGCGGCATCGGCTCGCCTGGTATATTGGAATCAACAGAAACTGTTGTCGGTTCGTCTTGTCAGGAAAGGCTAAAGAAAGAACTACCGGTGAGCCGAGATCGATCAGACGCGGGTTGGAGCAAAGTCACACTGTGGCTTGCTTTCCTTTGCTTGATGGCGGTATCGGTAGCTT
>JAMPYH010000222.1 GCA_023700785.1 Candidatus Zixiibacteriota bacterium | reverse complement strand
GGTCGCACGCACTCAAGTGGGTGCTGGCCTCAGAACCGGATTTTACTTCTGTGAGCAAGCTGGCGGCTGAAGCCGGCCTGCCGCTCAATGTTACCAAGATCCTCGTCAATCGCCAGATCGACAGACCCGAGACGATCGAGCGATTCCTGCACCCTAAGATGACCGATCTCAAAGACCCGTTTGAGATGGTCGGTATGGAGGCCGGGATCGATCGCGTGACGCGCGCGCTCTTCGCCAACGAAAAGATCATGATCTATGGTGATTATGACGTCGACGGCATTACCGCGACCGCGTTGCTCTACATGGTGCTGAACAAGCTTGGCGCGCAGGTGACATTTTATCTCCCCAATCGACTGGTCGAAGGATACGGCCTGTCACTCGAGGGAATTGACGAAGCAAAACAGCAAGGGGTCAGCCTGATCGTCACGGTTGACACCGGCATCACCGCGGTTGAGGAGATCGATTACTGCATTTCGCAGGGGATCGATGTTGTCGTCACCGATCACCACGAGCCGGGGATGACCATCCCGCGCGCCACCGCTATCATCAATCCAAAACAGCCCGGATGCGAGTATGGCGGCGAACTCTCTGGAGTCGGGGTCGCGTTTAAATTCGCCCAGGCATTGTATCACCGCCTCAATCAGGATGAGCGGGAACTCGAAGAGCATCTTGATCTGGTAGCGCTCGGAACATCGGCGGATATCGTCCCATTGATCGGCGAGAATCGCATCCTTACCAAGTTTGGCATTCGCCAGATCGCTCGCACCACCAAGCCGGGACTCAAGTCGCTCGCCTTTGTTTCTGGCCTGATGGGAAAAGATATCAGCACCGGCCAGGTCGTGTTCATTCTTGCCCCGCGCATCAACGCGCTGGGGAGACTTGGCGACGCCCGCCAGGCGATCCGGCTACTGGCCACTCGCGATGAACGCCAGGCGCAGGATATCGCCCGAAAACTCGACTCCGAGAATCGCCGCCGCAAAGAGATCGATGAAAAGACCCTCAACGAAGCGCTCGCGCAAATGCACGAAGTTTGCGACCTCCAGGCCGATCGCGCTATCGTGCTGGCCGCCGAAGGGTGGCACCAGGGCGTGATCGGGATCGTCGCCAGCCGGCTGGTTGAGCGCTATCACCTGCCAACTGTCATGATCGCTATCTCGGAAACCGAAGGAAAAGGCTCCGCCCGCTCGATCCCCGGATTCCATCTGTGCGAAGCGTTGAAAGAGTGCGAACATCTGTTGATCAAGTACGGCGGACACAAATATGCCGCCGGGCTTTCGATCAAGCCCGAGAACATCCCCGAGTTCAGAGAGAAGTTCCGCGAGGTGTCGAGCAAGTTCCTGACGCCTGAGGATATCGTCCCGAAACTGTTCATCGATCTGGAGATCGAATTGAGCGAGATCACCGACGAGTTCATGGACGCGATCGAGGCGTTCTCGCCGTTTGGCCCGATGAACATGCGGCCGATCTTCCTGACCCGCAACTGCGAGGTCGTCGGCACGCCGTACACGGTCGGGAATAATCACCTTAAACTCAAGATCCGCAAAGGCGACGCGGTCTTAGACGCGATCGGATTCGGCTTTGGCGATATGGCCCCGATCATTTCCGACAAAGGGTGCCTGATCGATATCGTGTACGCGGTCGAATACAACACCTACAATGACAACACGCAGATCCAGATCCGGCTGCGGGATATCAAACTGACGGTCGGAGATATGTCGCCGCGATTCGCATGACACTGTTCGAGGCGTTTCAACAGGGGGATATTCGGGCGCTCTCGCGCCTTGTCTCGCATGTCGAGAACAGGGCCGATGGCTACCAGAAACTGCTTGAGAAACTGTATGCCAAGGTCGGCCGGGCGTTGCGCGTTGGCATTACCGGACCGCCCGGCTCCGGCAAATCGACACTCGTCAATCTGTTGACCCACGAGTTCATTGCCCGCCAGCAGAGAGTGGGGATCATCGCGGTGGACCCATCGTCGCCGTTCACCGGCGGCGCGCTGCTGGGCGACCGCGTTCGGATGAACGAATTCCCCTCCGATGGCCGCGTTTATTTCCGCTCGATGGCGACGCGTGGCGCCACCGGCGGTCTGGCCGCCGCGACCGACAATGTCACCGTCGTTTACGACGCTTTTGGGTTTGACATCACCTTGATAGAAACTGTCGGTGTCGGCCAGGTCGAGCTGGATATCATTGATACCTGCGATGTGGTTGTGGTGGTGATAGTCCCGGAGTCCGGCGACGCTGTCCAGACGATGAAAGCCGGCCTGATGGAGATCGCGGATATCTTCTGCGTGAATAAATCGGACCGCCCCGGGGCCGAACGAATAGCGGCTGAACTGCGGATGGCGATGGAGACGCGCAAACGAGTCGAAGGCGCCTGGGCGCCAAGCGTGATCGCCACCGAAGCGGTCAACCGCAAAGGGATCGACCGCCTTCACAATGAAATACATCGCTTTGTGGATTTCGCCAGATCAAGCGGCCAGTTCGAAAAACATCGACGGGAGCAAGTGCGGCGCAAGATCCTCAGCGTGTTGAAAGCGCGTTTCCAGCAGGAGTTTTTGGATAAGCTCGCCAGTGAGGGGCATGTGGACGAAGCGATCGAGAAGATCCTCAGCGGCACCGACAACCCCTATCGCATCGGCGACCGGCTCTATCAGCAGTTCACGAAGTAATCCGCGCTGAACGTTTTGAATCTCCTCCCGACAGTAACGCCACAGCCATCAGACCGGCCGACAAGCCGAGATGGATACCACCCCAAAGGTAACAGAAATCCGGGCAGTTGCGGTAATCCAGATCCGGTCTGATAGTCAATATCATCGCGAGCGCGATTGCCACCAGCGATAGCATAGTAACCACCATTAGGCGTCGTCTCTTGAGAGCGGCCGATTCGATCAATTTCGCCTGACTCCTGAGCCACCCCAAAGCGACCGGGATCACAAAGAGAAACGGCGGGAAGAATATCCGCGTCTCGCGGGCTGATGCAAACAGCAGCCCGACCAGCAGTGTCGGCACAACCGCAAATATCGAACTCCAGCGCAGGAACTTGTTCAACGCCCCTGACCCATCTCCCTGACCAAGATCGATCCGCTTGCGTAGTCCAATGATCCATGCCACCCAGACCGCGCCAAACGAGATAAAGACCGAAAAGAGCGAGTTGGTCGAAGCCGGCCCGGATTCAAAGTTGTAGGCCAATAACTCGAATCTCTTTTGGTCGGGCGATTGATAGGTGGCGAAATAAAACGCTCCGTAGATCAATAGTGGAAATAGCAACGCAATCAGCTTGCGCCGCCTCGATTCTCCTGTGCAGAATAGATCAACTCCAAGGACAAGAACCGGGAAGTAGAGAAGCATCTGCTCCCGGGCGAAACAGCCGAGCGTGAAACAGACCACAGCCGGCCATAGCGAGCGATTTATCAGCGAGATCGTCGCCAATAACAGATATAGATATGTCCAGCCATCGTCCCACGTGAATACCGGCTCCGAGTGCGCGAAGATCACCGGGAAGGAGGCCAAAAAAAGCGCCATACCGGCCAGCGACCAACCCCGGTTGAATCCCACCCTATGGAGAAAGGTGTTGAACAGCAGCGCTGCCGCTCCCATCAATAAATACTGCAGGGCGAAAAATGTCTCCCGCAGCGGCAATCCGGTAAGTTGATTGATGCCAAGCACCAGATAGGTCGTAAAATACCTGATGGAGAACGGATAGAAAGTACGATGATATTCGACTATCTCCTGCCAGCGTGTCTCCGATGACGCCATCGGCGTCCCGCACCATGTGGCATGGAGGAGGATCGAGATAATTGTGAGAATTAAGAGGGTGAGTATCGGCCAGAAACTCTTCTTCACATTAGTTCTCTGGTACTAGTCAGCCCGCCGCTCAGCGTAAAGCCGCGGTAGGATTACCGTTGTGTCCGTTCCTCGGTTCGAACGTCGATACTTGTGCTCGTCGTACCGGTCCTCGGTCGAAAGATAACGACCGCTGCCGCTAACAAGCACAAGAAGCCGGCCAGCCCGATCTGCACGCCAAGCCATCCCTGGCAGACAGCTTCGCAGTTACGGTAGTCCAGCACCGGCAGCCATGCTTTGCCTAACGGCATAGCGTAGTAGATCGCCAGGATCGCAGCGGGCACAACAAGAAACTTTCCCCAGATCGGCCATCTGCTCACCGTCTGAGCGGCATGCTCGATCCACCACAGTGAGCCAACGATGATCCAGAGAAAAGGCGGGAACAACAGCCGCGTTTCTCTGACAAATCCAATACTCAGCACCGAGGCCAGAGTTATACCTACGACGAAAAGTGAGCTCCAGACGAGAAAACGGCTTTCAGAGTTTCGCGCGTGCGCTGGTCGGGTGAAGAAAAATACCGTTCCAAACACCCACGTGAGCCAGAGCCAGCCAAAGGAATTGATCAGTGAAAAGAGAGAATTGGCCGACCTTTCCGCCGTTCCCCAATTGATCGATCCGATCTCTTCCATCGGTACTGTCGCCCTGTAAGCCGGCAGAAAGAACGGGAGATATACCAGGAGCGGAGCAAGGCTTATCAGTACTCTTGTCCGCCTACCGTGGGTGTCGCCGAATATCCATACTCCAGCGAGAAAGACAGGAAAAAAGGTCAGAATCTGTTCTCTCGCGAATAATCCGACGGCAAAAAAGAAGGCGGCGGCCATCACCCTGCGTTTGAACAGCGCTCCGATTGTCAGGATCAGTGACGCATAGACCCAAATATCGTCCCATGTGTGGACCGGCTCTGAGAACCCGAGCAATACGGGATATGCCGACAGAAAGAGAGCCAGGCCGGTAAACGCAGCTCCAAACGCAAACCCGCGTGCCCTCAGAAATCGGTAAAACAGTACTCCTGTGATCGCCAGCAGCAAGTACTGGATGAAATAAAAAGATTGTCG
>JAMPYH010000221.1 GCA_023700785.1 Candidatus Zixiibacteriota bacterium | reverse complement strand
TCAACCCGGTCCGTGAAGTCTTCCGGCTGGCCGTTGGGGTACGCGAAGTAGGGAACTGGTCGGCCAAGCCATTGTTGAATTACGCGCTGTGACTCGGTCAATTCCCATTCGGCACGCTCGTCCGGGAGTTGCGAAAGGATCTCATGATTGACGGTATGAGCGCCAAAGGACATCAACTGCTCGCCATCAATTCCCACTATGTCCTTCCAATCCAGCGAGCCGAACACCTTCTCCTGTTCGGCTGACACGCGAGCCGCGAGCCGCTCCGCGATAACTGCAATTATCTGATTCTTTCGCTCATAATCAAGTTTTTTTAATTGTGCGCAGATCACTCCCTTGGCCTCATAGCGCTTCACAGTCCCGCGAAGATCATATCGGGTAAGTCCAACGTCGCTCAGGTCAAGAGTATCCTGCGTGGTGTTCTGGAGTAGACAATAGATGTAGTCAGTCCAGATGAGCCCGCCACATCGCTGGTCCTTGTCCACAAATGACGTGGTCAGGAAGACGATCGATGGGATCCCATAAGCCTTCAGGATAGGATATGCCGTTGTGGCGTTATTCTTGAAACCGTCGTCAAAGGTCACCACAACCGAGTATGGCACTAATGGCATTCTTCCCGAGATCATGTCCAAAGCCGTTGGCAGCGACACCGGATTATATTTCTGTTTTACATAGCGCATTTGCTGCTCAAACTCGTACGCCCTCAACTGTGTCCAATTCGGAACATCGAATTCAGTCACGCCATGGTAGGTGCGGATGGAGATCGTCTCCCGTCGCAGCCAACGCAGGATTCGCCAGAGTTGAGAGATATAGAGTAACCGGAGCGCTAGCTTACGCATGACCATGCGTTTCCCGATAAAGATCATGTAACGCGCCACATTGCTGCTCAAACGAGAATCCCGTGGACAACACCTGCGATGCTGTCGCGGCAAGTCTTCCCCGCAAATCCAGATTATCCACCAGCCTCAGTATGGCGGTGGCAAGGGACATGGGATCGGAGGGCGGCACCAGCAGACCGCTTTCGTTGTCCGTCAGTAGCTCCGGGACGCCGCCGACATTGGTCGCGATCACCGGCACCCCGACCGCCATTGCTTCGAGTATGACATTGGGAAGACCCTCGGAAAGCGATGGATTTACCAGGAAGTCAGCGTCTTTAAGGTAAGCGACAGCATCGCGCTCGAATCCGGGCATAAACACGATCTGTTCAAGGTGATGCCGAGTTATCAATTCTCTGCATCGTTCAAACTCAGGACCATTCCCTGCCATAATCAGACGAAGGCGCGGAGCGCGAGCCGAGGCGATCGCCGTCGCGCGGATCAGGTCTGCCTGACCTTTTTCCGCGCTAAAACGCCCGCAAGCAAAGCCAACAATGCTGTCCGCCGGCAAAGTAAATCGCTTCCGCAAGCTGAGTCGTTCAATGGACTGAAAAGCCTCCGGATCGATCGCGTTACGCACCACCACGATCTTCTCCGGCGCGACACGAAGTTGCCTCAGCTTTTCCGCCTGAGACTCGGAGACGGCCACCACTCGGTCGGCGAAGCGAATGATAAACTTCTCGATGCCGTGGTAGAGGCGGACCTTCCAGTTATCCTGAGTGAACCCTCGGGAGAAGGCGATCCAGCGAACCGCCGAGCCGCGCGCGGCCAACCAACCGATCAAATGGCTCCGATAGTCGTGCGTGCAGAGGATGCTGATCCCGGATCGATTGAGCAGGTCGCGCAGTTTTCCAATGGCGCCACGGTCATACGCGCTGGTCACCTCGACCAGATGTATCGGTATGCCGTCAGCCTCGATGACCTTGAGAAACTCAGGCGACTGGTGTCGTTCGCTAAATGAGGCGATATGCAGTTCCATCTCGCTCGACTTCGCTTGTAGCGCATGCAAATGCAATTGCCGCTCGGGACCGCCGTAGAAATTCGACGCGCGCAAATGAAGGACGCGAATTCCGCTCACCGCGTTTTCCCCGACATCACAACTGACTCCAAATAATCGCTGAACCGTCTTCCCAACTGCTCCCAGCGGTACTGTTCTTCCACCAGCACTCTCCCCTGCTCCCCGAGCCGCGCGCACAGAGCCGGATCATTAATACAGCGCTGGATGGCGTCCGCGAACTCCGCAGGCGTATCGGCGAGCAGCACATGTTGACCATCGGTAACTTTCAGTCCCTCCGCGCCCACAGTGGTCGAAACAATCGCTTTTTTCATAGCCATCGCCTCGAGGATCTTCAGGCGTGAGCCGCCGCCTATCCGCAACGGTACTATGTACACCGTCGCGTTGCCGATGTACGGGCGAACATCGTCCACCGTTCCAGTGATCACTACTCCCCGTGTCTTCTGCAGGTCGAGAACTTCCGGGCTGGGGTCTCTTCCGACCCAAAGCACACTGGCGTCGGGAAATCTCTCAAGAACAAGCGGCCAGACCTCACTCACAAAATACCTTGCGGCATCCTGATTCGGCCGCCAATCCATCGAGCCGGTGAAGACCAGGGAAAGGCTGCTGTCGAACTTCGGGCAAGGCGCGAAATACTCGACATCTACGCCGTTATCGATCACTTCGACAGGATAGCGAACACCAAGGTCGGCGATCGTCTCTGCTTCCAGCGTACTGACCGCGGTGGCGCCGTCCACCCAGCCGAAGCAGACGCGTTCGAACGCTTCTACTTTCTGCCGCTGTTTAGCAATATACCACCGCCTGGCGGGGTTGGTTTCATTCTCCTCGTAGCGCCGCCAGATGGCCGACTCTATATTGTGCGCCACTATTACTTTTTTGGGTCCGAGGATATCTTTGACATACAGGGCGTACGGGGTCCACTCGCAGATGATCAGGTCAAACGATGAACCGGCGAGCAGCTTTCCAAACGCATGTTGATAGCGCCGGGTCTGGTGGCTGGTAACGATGAACGGATATTCCGAGAACAGGTTCATGCCCAGTCGCCAATAGAAGATCGGGCCGCGCGCGGCGCGATCCAACAGTGGCACCGCGATCGGGTCGAGGCCGACTTCGGCGAAGTGTTTTTCGGCGGCGCACTCCGGTTCCGCGTACGCGAGATAGGTGATCTGATGATATGTGGACAGTTCGCGGATCAGATTGTACGTGCGTATCCGTTTGCCGGTGTTGAGCGGCCAGGGGAACTCTTCGTCGAGCACTAAGATCCGCATCGTCTCCATCACCCTTTCGGCTGCGGTATATTGCAGATCGAAAAGCGATACTTGCCGCGCTCGGTCTGCGGGATCTTGTCGAGATACCGGATATCATAACGCATGCGGGGGCCGAAAAACTCCGCGACGCGCCGGCCAAAGATCGATTCGGATTCATCAGTAAATGTCGCGTCGTCTCGAACGACATGAAATGTCAGGTGGTCGATCAGATCCTGGATCACCTGTACTTGCTTGAAACCCGGCACATGGATGGTGAACGTGTCCAGAATGGAGATCCCAGAGATCGCTTTTCCCTCCGGGGTATAGAGTACATCGGCGGTTCGCCCCAACACCCGCCCCAGGCGCGGGAGCCCTCGTCCGCACGAGCACGCATCTGTCTTGATGGTCGCCATATCCCCGATCTCATATCGGATAAACGGCATGCCGTGGTTCCAGAGGTCAGTAATAACCAGTTTACCGGGATACTGGTCGTCGGCGTCGAGAACCTCAACATACAACCCCTCAGCGCAGACATGCAGGCCGTCATGCGCTTCGCATTCGGACGCGATGATCGAGAGTTCTTCACAGCCGTAGCGGTCGAAGAGGATGTTGCCGAACACTTGTTCGATCTTCGCCCGTTCATAGTCGTACAGGATCTCAGCGGTGGAGATGATCCCGCTGAAACCGAGATCCCTGACACCTTCTTCTTCTACAAACCTGGCGAAATAGTAGATCGAGTGGGCATGCCCCATCAGGACAGTCGGGCGAAAATCGCGCACTTGTTGAATGAACGCCCGCATGTAGGGAGCGTCCATTTTCAGCGTGTCCAGGAAGACCACGCGAGCCAGCAGCAGGCCGAAGAGCTTTTCGCGTAACGAGCGGGGTTTATCGGTGTTCCCCCAGAGAGCGGCCATTTTGTCTCCCTGGTGATATCCGGCCCAACTGTTATGCCGCAAAGTGGCGGCCTCTTTGAACGTGTACGCCATCTGATCAACCCACAATTTGAGCGGCACCGAGGTTGACCCGCCGGTCCGCTTATAGATCATGCGTTCTTTGGTATGTAGATTCGATATGAGCGAATCCGGGTTGTTGCGGATATCGTCCTTGGTCAGGATCGGAAACGTGCGAATGTGATCAAGCGAGGTCAGACTGTCTGGGTTCAGTCCATACTGATCCATGACCTTGCGATAGTACTCGGTATGGTCGTAAGCGTGCCGGACTATGGTGCGGAGCCGCTCAAGTTGGATCGCCGCGATCTGGTCGGGCGAAAAGAACTGCGAGCGATCCAGGTCCCGCAGATAACGATAGGGATTCCGTCCTTCCCGTCGAACGTAGAGCGGGTGGATGATATGGCGGGATATTGGTCTAAACCAGTCCATTGTGATATGCTCTCGCTGGGACTCTCCAACAGTCTACACAGGCTGGGCGTGGGATGCAACACAAAGCTGGCGCTGCCGAACCGCCACCGGACCGATCATGAAGTTCGCCGGGTGAGATCGTCCTCGAAGCGTACTAGGGTCTTCCCGTGCAGATATAAGTGAAGCCGATCTTCCGAAGTGCCCGGGGATCGTAAACATTGCGCGTATCAAAGAGGTTCGGCGTGCGCACTATCGACTTGATCCGCTTGAAATCGAGGTCGCGGAATTCGTTCCACTCAGTCATTAAGAGCACCAGGTCAGCATCCTTGCAGGCGGCGTACGCGTCAGTCGCGTAGGTTATCGACGGAAGTTCTTTCCTGGATTCATCCATCCCTGCCGGATCATATCCGGC
>JAMPYH010000220.1 GCA_023700785.1 Candidatus Zixiibacteriota bacterium | reverse complement strand
GCCAAAACTTCAATTTTCTCCTGCTCGGAGAGCTGGTGCCAGATAATGTCCCAGCGCATCGCCTCGATGCCGACATGACGGTAGTTCTGCTTGATCTGGGTCTCGTCGTCGGCGGTCGCCTTCGGATACTGCTTCTTGAAATCCTCCACCACCGACTCAAGATACTCAGCGACCATCCCCTCCGGGATCGGGATGGCATTGATCTCCGCCATCTGATGGATGATCTCGTGGCGCTGGTTGCGGCGCTGCGCGTCGTCCCGCTGGCGTTTCAGGTCCTCGCGGATCTTGAGCCGCATCTCAAGCAGCGTCTCGCCGATCTGGGTCTGTTTGGCGAAACTATCGTCCAGTTCCGGCAGGATCACTTCCTTGACCGTTTTCAATGTACATGCGTAGGTAATGGTCGCTCCGGCGAATGCCTGGTCGGAATAGTCGTTGGCGTAAACGACCTCGATATTCTTTTCCTCGCCTACTTTCATCCCCGGGATCTGCTCGCGAAACTCTTTTATCGTCATCTGATTCGACAGGTCAACTTCGGAGTTCGGGAAAACATCGGTCTGCAGGACATTTTTCGGATCCGCGATCTTTTTGAGATCGACCGTCACCCAATCGGTATCTCGGGCTTCACGCTCGACCGGCCGGACTGTCGCCGCCCGTTTGCGCAGATAGTCAACCATCTCATTCACGTCTTTATCCGAGATCTCGCTGGTGTCGGCGGTGATCTTCAGGCCAGAGAACGCGATCGCGCCGACCTCCGGGAATACCTCAACCTGCGCGGTGTAGTTGAACCCGCCATCGTCGGCGAAATTGAAATCGGTCAGGGTGGGGCGGGTCGCCACACGGAGTTCATGATCCTTGACGGCTTCGGGCAGGGTCGCTTTGATCAGCTCGTCCACCACATCGGCGCGAACTTCATTCGCGAACATCGACTTGATCATGGTCATCGGGGCTTTCCCTTTGCGAAACCCCTTTAAAGTCGTGGTCTGCTGGACCTCGACAAATTTCTTCTCCATTTCGGTCTGCACCCGGTCGGCCGGGACAGCAACCGAAAGTTCGCGAACCAAACCTTCACCCGTCTTCAATTCAACTTTCACAAATCTTCTCCATCGGCGATGCCGGTCTGTTGAGATAGCAACGACAGAGACCTCCCTGACAGTTCCCGAGACGCCGGATCGGCATGGTCTGGAGGAAAGTCGACAGGGTGGTCGGCCGTCGAATAGTATAGCAATAAAGCATCAAAAGCCACCTTGACACAAGTGGCTTCTGGTTGCCGCAAGTTCTGATGTGACAAACAGCTAGGCCGCGGTAAGCGAGCCGTAACTGGTGCGAAAGGGGGGACTCGAACCCCCACCCCTTTCAGGACTGGATCCTAAGTCCAGCGCGTCTACCAATTCCGCCACTCTCGCATCTTGTCGGGCAACAAGTTATACGTGCGACAACAGAATGGCAAGAATTAACAGATACCAGGGACCAGAAGCTCAGTCAACCCCTTCGCCTACCCTTTTTCATTGCTCCTTTGTCGAATAATGGTGATCTTATATCTATATTCTATGCCATGAAGCCTTTCAACGCATTCAAGGAATTAACCGGGTTCGTGTCGCGCCGCCATTTTATGGCCTGGGGTGCAGGCGCGCTGGCATCGCTTTACGCATATCCAATTCTTGGAGGAACCGTGAGCAAAGGAAGCACGACCGTCATCCTGGGAGGGGGCTTCGGCGGCATCGCGACAGCGCGCACCCTTCGACAGCTTCTCCCCGTTGACCACAAGATAATCCTCATCGACAAGTCAGCGACGTTTCAGATCGGCGCCACCAAGACGTGGGTGATGTTGGGACAAGCAGAACCGGGACGCGTAGTACGCTCGCTTGATGCGCTTACGCCTCACGGAATTGAGGTGCGTCAAAGCGACGTTAAACGCATCGACCTTGCCAAGAAAGAGATCGAAACGGAAGACGGCAGCCTTCGACCTGATTACCTGGTCATCGCTCTGGGGGCCGACGTGGAGATGGCCGGCGTCCCCGGCTTGGCTGACGCAGGTGAGACATTCTACACCCGCGAAGGGGCTATTCGACTGCGCCGGATTCTCGGCGACTTTACCGGCGGCAGGATCGTGCTCCTGATCCCACGTACTCCGTTTAAGTGTCCTCCGGGACCTTATGAGGCCGCGATGATGCTTCGTTCCTACTTGCACGAGCGAAAGATCGACCAACGATCAAGTATCGATATTTACACCGTTGAAAAGGCGCCTATGTCCACGGCGGGACCGGAGATCGGCAAGTATATCATCGAACGTCTCAAGGAGCGCGCGATCGGATTCCACCCGCAGTCTGATGTGCAGAGTGTGGATGGAGCGGGACGAGCCGTTGTATTGGCGGATGGCTCCCGTATCCCGTATGATCTCCTGATAGCGATCCCGCCGCATGTCGGCCCGCGGGCAGTGCGCGAGAGCGGGCTGGTCAGCGCGTCGGGATGGATACCCGCCGATCCCGGGAGCCTGGAAGTGGCAAACTCGCCGCACCCAAATCAGATCTTCGCGATAGGAGATGTCGCCAGTGTCCCCTTACCAGGTCGATTCAATCCGGAGATGCCGCTGGTTTTGCCCAAGGCCGGTGTCTTCGCCGAGCGTCAGGGAATTACCGTCGCGGGACGTATCGCCAGCGACATTCTCGAGCGGGATCTGGCGGATGAGTTTGATGGAAAGGGATTCTGCTATATCGAACTGGGCGGAGGACAGGCGCTCCGCGGCGACGGGTCATTCTACAATATGCCCAACCCGATCATGCTACCGGGCCCCGCGAATGACAGTCAGTTGACTGAAAAGAAGGCGTGGGTTGATTCCTGGATGGCGAAGTACCTTTAGTGGTCGATTGCTTCACCGGACGGCATCCACTACTCAGAGGATATCGATGCTCACTTTACCGGCGGCGTGACCGCCTTCGACTTGTCAAACCTCTCCGAACATTTCGCTGACGGTAGATCTACCGCATCCGCTGCTGTCGCATCTTGTCGGGCAACACGTTCTACGGATTGAGAGGCGCGGGCATGACATCATTAACAACCACGTGTGCCCTGAAATCGCTCATTGCCATGTTGCCTGGCCTTGGATTTCGGCTTGCCTTTTCTTGGCAATTTGGCGATATTACCAAATAATGAGTAGGTTGCACAAGATATGACCTTTGATTCCGCCACCAGGGCTCGATTTGCCGCCAAGGCCCGCATTATTAAGGCGATGGCCCACCCGACGCGGCTCTTTATAGTGGACGAGTTGTCCCGCCAGAGCCGGTGCGTCTGCGAACTGACCGAGTTGATCGGCGCGGATGTATCGACGGTATCGAAACATCTGGCGATCCTCAGGTCGGCCGGTATCGTGGAAGACAACAAGCGCGGAGTGCAGGTCTGGTACACGCTGAAGATGCCGTGCATTCTCAATTTCTTCGGCTGTGTGGAGCAGGTGCAGAAACGGACCGCCAAGGAGCAGTTGGCGACCTTGAGTCGAAAGTAGTTTTTTTGGGTCTATATTTGGCGTTTTGGCCAAATAACCAGATAGACCGATCGGAGCCGGGATGAACTGGAAGAAAGAGTGGAAATCGCTGCCCCTGATCGTCGCGGTGTTTGCCGCCAGTTTTTATCTCCCGGTCGGTTCGAGTCGATTCGATACGGCCGTTAACGAGTCGCTCCACTTGGTCAAGTGGTACGCGCGCGAGCATGTCCTGCTCTGCCTTATCCCCGCGTTTTTTATCGCCGGCGCCATCGGCGTCTTTGTGAGTCAGGCGTCGGTGATGCGCTACCTTGGCGCCAAAGCCAACAAGTTGCTCGCTTACGGTGTGGCTTCTGTTTCGGGCAGTATTCTCGCGGTCTGTTCCTGCACGGTCCTGCCGCTGTTTGCCGGCATTTATCGAATGGGGGCCGGACTTGGCCCCGCGAGCGCGTTCCTCTACTCCGGCCCGGCCATCAATGTACTGGCGATCTTCCTGACCGCGCGCGTTCTCAGCCTGGAGATGGGCGTCGCCAGATCGGTCGGCGCGGTTGTATTCAGCGTGCTGGTCGGACTCCTGATGCACTGGATCTATCGCGGTGAGGAAGCACAACGAGTGGAGGCGCGGATGACGCTCCCCGACCCGCCGTCCACACGCGCATTATGGAAGACGGTGCTTCATTTCGCCTCAATGATCGCGATACTGGTCTTCGCGAACTGGGGACGATCTTCCGAACCGGCGGGAATCTGGAACGCGATCTATGATCTCAAATGGTTGCTCACTTCGATAAGCGCGCTGGGGCTTGGCGCAATGCTCGTCATCTGGTTCGCGGCGCCCTGGTGGAAGATCGCGGCGACCGCCCTGGCGGTCCTGGCGCTCGCGGTTCTCTTTCACGACAACCCGCTGATCCCATTCACGGCGGGATTCCTTGGCCTCTCGATCATCACCAGCAGGAGCGGCGGCGAACTCGGCGACTGGTTCGCCCAGAGCTGGGGATTCGCCAAGCAGATACTTCCTCTGTTGATGGCGGGAGTGCTGGTGGCTGGGCTGTTGCTCGGACGCCCGGGACACGAAGGTCTGATCCCGTCAGCATGGATAAGCGGTTTGGTTGGCGGTAATTCCCTTTGGGCGAATCTGTTCGCGTCGGTCGCGGGCGCGTTCATGTATTTCGCGACCCTGACCGAGATCCCGATCCTGCAAGGACTGGTTGGCTCCGGCATGGGGAAAGGTCCGGCGCTGGCTCTGCTCTTAGCGGGGCCGGCGTTGTCGCTTCCGAGCATGCTGGTGCTGCGAAGTGTCATGGGGCCGCAGAAGACCGTCGTGTTTGTCGCGATAGTTGTGATAATGGCGACAATTTCCGGATTGATCTATGGCACCCTGTTTGGATAGGAGATAAAACATGCATGTAGTACAGATCCTTGGGACCGGATGCCCGAAGTGTCAGAAACTTGAGGAGAGCGCGAGGGCCGCGGTT
>JAMPYH010000219.1 GCA_023700785.1 Candidatus Zixiibacteriota bacterium | reverse complement strand
GGAGAAGGGAATTCCTTGCGGTTTGCAGAGCGTTTCCATCGGCAGCAGGTTCCCCTCTCGCTTCGGGAGAGGGTGCGTCGAAGAGGCGGGTGAGGGGATTCCCTGAATTCTACTCCACCGGTATCTGCACGTAATTCAATCCATAATCCGCGGGCAGATCGTAATCGAGGTAAAAGCGAAAGCTCTCGGTGCGCTGGTCGATGAAAAGGACAAAAACTTCGACCGTGAATTTCCCCCAGGTGTAAAACTGCTCCATGAATCCGGAGGCGCGATCGTCATTGTGCCGGATCGGCTCGGTGAACGTCTCGTGCAGGCGATACTCCACCATCCGGATGGCCGCCAGCGACTCGGGCGATTCATCGACAAATATCGCCAGGTGAAAGTGCTTCTTTTTCCCGGGTCGCTGTTTGTACTGGATGCGGCCGAGATCATCCGTCACCAATCGATAACCGAACTGCATGCGGCAATATAACCTCTTGTCGGCCACAGTTCAAATCGCTACATTCGCCGCATGGGAACGCAGTCAGTACTCATAACCGGCGCCAATGGGTTTATCGGCTCCCGCCTCTGTCTGACGTTCCTCCGGCAGGGCTTCACCGTGTATGCCGGCATTCGAAAGAGAGCGGATCGACATCTCCTTGACGGCCTCGCCGTTCAATACCGTCTTGGCGACGTGACTGACCCGGAATCCCTGTCGTCGATGGTGACCGAGGTTGACTACATCATTCATAATGCCGGCATCGTAAAAGCCAACGATCGCGAGCAGTTCTTCAGAGTGAACGGTGCGGGGACGGCCAACCTTATGGCGGCGATCGCCCAGCATAACCCCAGGGTCAAACGCCTGCTCTATATCTCGTCACAGGCAGTGGCGGGTCCCTCGATCAACGGAAAGCCGGTCACCGAAACCGATCAGCCGCATCCAGTGACAACTTATGGCGAATCAAAAAAAGCGGGCGAAGAAGCGGTCCTCGCGTACCAGGATTCGCTGAATGTCGCGATCGTTCGACCGGCGGGAGTCTATGGACCGGGGGACAAGGAAGTGCTCAGTCTGTTCAAGGCGGCCAAGTTCGGCGTGCGGCCGCTGTTCGGCGATGTTTCGCGCAAGATCCAAATGGTGCATGTGGACGATGTTTGCTCAGGAAGTTATCTTGCGACAGTGACCGAAACGCGCTCCGGTTCGATCTATCATATTGCCGAAAAGCAGGCATACACGATAGCCGAGCTGGTCAACCTGCTGGGCAAGGCGGTCGGCAAAAAAGGGATCGTGATCAAAGTGTCTGAGAAAACGTTCCGGCGGATCGCGGCGGTGTCTGAAACCGCGTGCAGAACCATCGGCATGACGCCGATGCTCACGCGCGAAAAATGCAATGAACTGCTCGATAGCTGGGAAATCGATGTCCGCAAAGCGAAAATCGAACTCGGGTTTGAGTCCGCGATCCCGTTCCCCCAGGGGGCGAAGGATACGTATCACTGGTACCGTGAACATGGGTGGCTTTGATGGTCTCATTTGAACTACTGCTCTACTGCGCCGGAATCGGCGGCATCTACCTCCTGGCGATCACTCTGCTTTTTGATTTTCTGGAGCGCCGCCTCAGGCTGACCTCCGGGATCCCCAAAGAGATGCTCGAAGAAGAAGGATGTGTCTGGTCGGTGATGAACTTCTTCATGGAATTGCTCTTTTATGTCATCATCCCCAGCGTCGCCTACAGCTTCTTCTACCTGATCCTTCCGCTTTCGGGAGCGAAAGCGGGCCTGGCCTCGGCCCTGTTCGCGTTTATCCTCGGGGCGGCGCCGGTCGGAATGCGGATGTCGGTCCGTATCAAGATGCCGATGTCGTACATGTTGTTTGTCCTGCTCTCGCACATTGTTAAGCTTGGCGGCTCGCTCGCCATTATCGCGCACCTCTATACCCTGTAGTCCGGAACCTGACCATGAATCCGCTGGAAATTACGTCGCGAGAAACCGTAGCGTCAAAGTTCGCGCGCGCGCGTTCACTTTTTCCGCATACGTCGTCCGTCGTTTACTTCAACTCCGCGTCGTACGGTCCGTTGGCCACGACCATCAAAACGGCGATTGACCAAAATATGGATCTTCGGATCGCGGCGGATCGCGACGACACCCACTACGCGTTCGCTACTGCCGACGAACTCCGCTCCGATTACGCCGAACTGATCGGCGCTGAGAAGCAGGAGATAGGGGTTGGATTAAGCACGACCTTCGGGATCAACATCGCAGCGTTCGGCCTGCCGCTCGAGCCCGGAGATGAAGTGCTGGTGCTGGATCGCGATTTTCCGGTGAACGTCTATTGCTGGCGCGCCGCCGCGGAAACGCGCGGGATCGTGCTGAAGTTCATCCCTTCAAGGGATCGGCATTTCGATATCGATGAGTTTCTTAAAGCGATCACATCCCGAACCAAAGTGCTGACCGTATCGTTCGTGTCGTTTTTCAACGGCTACAAGAACGACCTGGTAACGCTGGGGAAGATCTGCCGCGAGCGCGGCATCTTTTTCGTCGTTGACGGTATCCAGGGCGTCGGCGCGGAAACGATCAACGTGCGAGAAGCGAATGTCGATATTTTCGCCTGCGGCTGTCAGAAATGGATGCTCTCACCGCAAGGGTGCGGATTCTTCTTTATCTCGGACAGGGTGCGGCCGAAGATGAAACTCCCCTTTGGCACCTGGCTCGGGGTTGAATGGGAAGTCAAGTTCACCGACCTGTTCCATTACGATAAACCGTGGTTTGATTCCGCCCGCAGGTTTGAGATGGGCTATTACGCGATCTGGAACATCCTCGGCATGAAGGAGGCTATGAAGATCTTCCAGATGCTTGGGACGGAGAATATCCAGCGGCACAATCACGCGCTGATAGATCGGCTGGTAGCGTATCTCCGCTCCAACTCGCTGTATGCGATCACGTCGTCACTGGAAGAGAAGCACCGCTCGTCGATCTTCACCTTCAGCGGGCCGGAGATCGCGAAACTGCACCGATTCATTCTGGATCAGAAGATCATCCTGGTGCAGCGGGAAGGCTCTATCCGCGTATCAGCCCATCTCTTCAACAACGAGGACGACATCGACAAGCTGATCGACGTGCTCGACAGATATTCGAAGAACGCGTGAGCGTTTAGAAACTGACTGACAACTGCAACGCGTAGAGGTCAACATCCAACTGGTTGGTCTGATCGACCCGATTGAGCTGGGTTACCAGTTTCAGCAAGGCCTGACGATTGAGGCGATGGCCGACACCGAACTCATATCGTTTGACCGGGTAATCCCACTTCTCTTCGCTCCCTGACGCGGTTGTTACTTCACCCGGCTCAAAGAAATCAAAGCGTCCGGCACAATACCATCCGGGGGAGAATTTGTACTTCGCTTCCACATAGCCGGAAGTAACATCGAGGTTCGGGAGATAGGGATGCTCCCACATCGCGTAGTAGGTTTCAGAGTAGATCTCGATGAAGCGGCTTGACCAATAAAAGTCATAGCCGATTCCGCCATTCATATACTCGCCGTAATCATGGCCGTTCGGCAGTACATCGCCGTACACTTTATCAGACAAATACGGCCCGAAGAAGCCGGCAGCCCCGATCATAAGTCCGGGATGGAAATAGTAATTCAATTTGGTTGTCACCTGCGGTATATCCTTGGCCTGCTCCAATGTCGGAAGAGAGACCGAGCCGCTGACCAATCCAAGCGAGTAATCCAGCTTTCCGGCCGAGCCATAGATCTCAACACCGGTATTCCAGCAGGCGTCATAGACGACCGGCAAACCGAGGTTGAACCGAGTATCTCTCCTGGGGAGGAGTTGTTCGACCGAGCGCATGCTGTCCGAGATATAGGCGACGATATTGGAATGATAGTTGAACAGCAACGGTGTACCGATGAGCGGATTTTTGTCGCTATAGACTCTCGCGCCGAACGATCCGACCGGTGTTGGAATATATCCAGCCTGGAGGTTCAAGTACTTCCCGGCTAAGTCCGTGAAGCGGATATACGCGCCGTAGATGATCACCGAATTGTTGTCGGTCATCAACTGGACAAACGCCGCGCTGTTGTCGCCGAGAGCGGCGTCAAAGAAGAGCCGAGTCCGCAAAGTATGGAACGGCGAATGCTGCTTGAACGTGACATTGGTGAAATCGTCGTTGTCGCTGTTTTTGAAGACGATATCAGCCATACCGGCGACATTGACCTCGGCCCGGAGCAAACCGGTCGCGGCGCACAGGAGAACAACAATCAGCGTGAATTTGTTCATACCCACCCTCATACTACAACCGCCTGATGTTCCGCGCTCAGCGCGAGCGAGACAGGCAGGGATATAACAAAACGAGAACCGTGACCGGCGGATGAGATCACCTCAATTCCGCCGCCATGGTCATCAACGATCTTTTTGGTGATAGCCAACCCAAGCCCGGTGCCGCCTTCCTTGTTGCTGGTCACGAACGGTTCAAAGAGACGTGCCTTGATACTCTCCGGAATACCGGGACCATTATCCGCGATCGAGATCACGACCGAAGACTCGGTCAGCCGCCAGCTCATCTCGACAATATCACCGGGTTTGAGCGCTTCGCGGGCGTTGGTCAGGATGTTATCCACCACCCGTCGGAAGCGGAGTTGATCCAGCGACAACGTCATGTTCGTGTTTCCTTCACAAGTCAGCCGAATGCCGGCAGACTGAAACGACGGGAGATGGAAATCGCGGATCTCCGCGAAATAGTCGGCGAGGTTGATCGGGGCGAGTTCGAGCCTGCTTTCGCCGCGACTATAGTCGATGACATCACGCGTCAGCGCGACCATCCGGTCCACCTGTCCCTGAATCGTCTCGCAGTATGTGATAAGCTTGGTATTGGCCGGATCCTTGCGTTGGATCAATTCAACAGTCCCGCGAATGACCGCCATTGGACTCTTGAAATCGTGGATGATCCCTGTCGCCAGTTTTCCGATCGCGGCCAATC
>JAMPYH010000218.1 GCA_023700785.1 Candidatus Zixiibacteriota bacterium | reverse complement strand
TTTACCGTATCCAGACGGTTTCATGGTTAGGAGCTGCCACACAGCTCCGTCCAGAGCCGCTTAGCGGCCAGATCTTCGCGCCATCGTCCCGACACTCGCTCCTGCCCCATACCGCATTTCGAAGACCCGTTCCGCGAAATAGTATGAAACTCGGTAAACCAGTGACATCGCACTGCCGCGCGACGTGGTGAACGAGGTCTGCTCGCCACCATGTGAACACGAACTGGACGACACCACCGCGGTACCCTTCGTGGAATCACTCGGAAGACCCGAGCCTCCACTGTTACCGGATTGACTGCCGTCGGAATCCCATGGATGTTCACCGGAAAACGCAGGAACGGAGATCAAGCAGATAGCAAGAACGGCGAAGATGACTGCTACTAATGAACGAACGCCTCGCATACACTAACCTCCAAAATTGCCCATAACCTTCAGAATTACCTATCCATTCCTCAGGTGATCGATATTACAGGAAATGCAGGAAAGCGCATTTTCTGCACAGTTCATTCTAACTTTCCGGTAGTGGTTTGTCAAGCAATAATTTGGGGGAAGCGCAGAAGCTGCGTATGAGCGAAAAGCGCTCCAAATCGCGGTCACACAGCTAATTTAGGCTATACTGTAAATTCGGAAGCAAGGAGCTGACAGCGAAAGTTTTAGAAGATGAAAGGAGTGGGAGCTAGCGCACGACAACGTAATTTATTGCCCTACAACACTATACGCGAACGCATCGAGAAGGACCGGTAATTGACTATGGAGTGGTTCTGGGAATTCGGCGCCAGACTTTTACCCGCTTGATCCGCTGCCCCTCTAATTTCAGGATCTCAAACTCGAGATCATGCCAGGCGATGGTCAGCCCAGGCTTTGGCACCCCGCCAATTAAGTAATAGAGCAGCCCGCCGACCGTGTCGTAGTCCCCTTGCTCATAGTCAGTGCCCAGCGCGTCCTGTAGCTCCTCGACAAGCATGGCGCCATCCACCAAATAGCGGCCGTCTGATTGCGGAATGAACTGCGCTTCTTCGACATCATGCTCATCCTGGATCTCGCCGACTATCTCCTCGAGAATATCTTCAAGCGTGACCAGGCCGGAGACGCCGCCATATTCATCAACGACCACCGCGATATGTAGTTTGGTCGCCTTGAACTCCCGCAGCAGGTCGCCGATGACTTTGGACTCGGGGATGAAATACGCCTGGCGGAGATATTTGTTGATGTCGAACATCTCCCCCGGTTCGGGAAGGCTGTTGAAAAGATCCTTTACATACATGATGCCGACTATCCGGTCGATCGTTTCCTCAAACACAGGATAGCGCGAATATCCGTCGCGAGCGATCAGTTGCTGGATCTCGCGGAACGACATGGTGCGGTCGATACCGACCATGTCAATGCGCGGAACCATGATCTCCCGCACCACCGTTTGATCCAGCAGGAAGATCTGCCCGATCATCTTCTTTTCGTCTTCTTCAACGATGACCTCGCTGATGCCGGCCTGATCGGCGAGCGTTTCGATCGCGCGCTCGACAACATCCTCCTTCTGCTCCTCGGCGGTCGCTTCTTCCGCTTTGATCCGTTTTAGCGCCGCGCGATACGCGGCAACCACCGGATAGAAGATCACATAGATGGTCGTCACCAGCCAAAGGTATCGAGGCGCCCGAGTGGTATCCATGACGCGGCGACTCGCCTGTCGGGGCATATACTCGACAAACGCTATGTACAGCACCCAGACCATTGCCAGACCGCCAAAATAAAAATAGACGCTCGATATATCGAGGGAAGTCGCTATCGATTTTACCAGCAGCGACGACATCAGCGTGAGCAGCATCAACGCGAACGACTTGTATATGGTGGCGATCTGCATCAATACCCGCGGATCACCGGCAAGCTTGATGATGAACTGTCGGCGACGACGCGAGATGTGAGGAAGCAGCGTCTCGACCTCCTCGGGATCAAGATAGACCGCCAATGAATACAGCGTCACGACATACGCCGAGAGGTACGACCAGAGGATGAAAAGACTGTATAACCAGATATCCATGTTCGCTTACTTTCCCATCGCCCTTGTCAGATATGTCCGCTCCAGCGCTTCCATCTTCTCCGCTTCCCGGTCAGCCTGGTGATCGTATCCAAAGAGATGCATGAAGCCATGGCACGCGAGCCGCATGAACTCCTCAGACAGCGAGTGCCCCAGTTCGTTCGCCTGCCGTACGGCGGTGTGGACTGAAATATATACTTCGCCAAATATAGCGCTACTCGATTCCGGATCATCGATGTTAAACGACAAGACATCCGTCGGCTTATCCTTGCCTCGGTATTCGCGATTCAGGCGCCTCATTCTATGATCGGTGATGAAGACAACATTCACCTGCGCCCGCCATGAAGCTGCAGCCTCATTACGGACGACCACCTCGAACAGTTTTCGAAGAGATGTCACCGGCACACGGGTGGTTGTCTCTTTGAGCACATTCAGGCGCATCACTGTCGTCTCAATCCTTTTTGGGATAGCTGACCCGCTGGTGGAACGCGCCGATGAGCACCTGCGCGAATGATTCGCGAATTCGCGCCAGGTCGCGAAGCGTGAGCGGACATTCGTCGAGTTCACCGGACTGGAATCGATCGTTGATGATCCGCTGGATCAATTCGTGGATGCGCGCCGGTTTAGGGTTATCCAGGGTGCGGCTGGCCGCCTCGACCGCGTCGGCCAGCATGGCGATGCCGGTTTCTCGCACTTGTGGGCGCGGACCGGGGTAGCGGAACTTGTCCACCTGCGCAGGATCAAGCCCCTGCTCCACCGCTTTATTAAAAAAGTACGTCATCACCATCGTCCCGTGGTGCTCTTCAATGAAATTGAGAACGTCATCCGGAATATCGTTTTCTTCTCCCAGCGCTCTCCCCCGCTTGACATGCGCGGCAAGTATCAATGATGACATGGTCGGCGTCAGCGCTTCATGCTTTGACCGAACGCTCATCTGATTCTCAACAAAATATTCCGGGATCTCGATCTTGCCAATATCATGGTAATAAGCGCCAACACGCGCCAGCAGCGGATTACCGTGGATCGCCTTGGCGGCCGCCTCGCTAAGATTTCCTACCGAAATAGAGTGGTGATAGGTCCCGGGAGCCTCCAGCGCCAAACGCTTGAGAAGCGGATGATTCAGGTCGGAGAGTTCGAGCAGCGTGATGTCGGTCGTTATAGAGAAGATCGACTCAAAGAACGGCAGGATACCGATCGTGATCAGAGATGAAAGCAATCCGTTCAGGACCGCGAATTGCATCAGCTGTAGAATATCCCGCGTCGGGTTCAGCTTGAGTTGTTCGATCAGGAAGACCAGCAGGACATAGGTCAGGATGATAGAAATGGCGATCCGATAGTAATGGGAGCGCTTGCGGACCTCGCGCGAGGTCAAACAGGCCACCGTCCCGACAACTACCGTCACCAGCGCGAGCGTAAAATCAAAGCGGTGCATCACACCCAGCAGGACCGCCAATATCACGGTCGAGAGCATCCCCACTTCGGCGTCAAATAAAATGGTGACCATGATCGGGAGCACGGCTATCGGGTAGTAGTAAACGGAATCATCCCAGCCGAGTTTCCCGAGGATATAGACCAGGGCCATCTGCAACACGAAGACCAACAGCAAGGCGAGCAGTCGCGTGTTGGAGCGATAGATATCTCGCCGGAAATAATACAAGAAGAGATACAACGTCGCGAAAATGACAAAGATCAGGGCCAGCCGGGAAACGATCGGGAGATACAGCGCCAGCGTGTTCCGCTCCGCGGCCTGCGCCCGCATCAGCCTCCCCATCTCCTCGAGAATGCGCTCTTCACGCTCGCTAACCCGTCTCCCCTGACGAACGATCAACGCCCCCGGCTCAACAACTTCACTGGCGGCGGAAAGTTCGTCAAGTTGCTCGCCGACACGTCGCGCGTACTCCGCGAGGTCCGGGAACAGATTGGGCTGGATAAAACTCCGACCGATCAGGTAGTAGAACTCGACATCTATGGACTCGAGCGTCGCCAGTTGGTTAAGCGCGGCCAGCAAGCCGGCACTGGCGCTGGTTATGTCCTGCAACTGTTCGCGAAGATAAAGTCCCTCCCACTCGCCGCGACGCACCGACACCATGCCGGTGGATTCATCGCCGAGATTGGCCAGGTCCGCTACTACGCCGACTTTGTAAATACGCTCTGTGTAAATGCGCGTGAGTCGTTGTTTAAGCAGCCCGAGATCTTCGGTTGTGACCAGGGACTTGAAGATCGCGCTTTGCCCCAAAAGCGGGAAACGCCGGACAATACTGGCAATGACAGTCGGGTTGGTGATCTCGGTTTTATCCGGCAGGGCGCGCTGCAGCGAGTCGATCATTTCAATGTATTGATTGAACGACCGGTAGAGAGCGGTGGTGACTACAGAATCCTCGCGAAGGGTGAACGGGACGACCGAACGGCGGCGCTCGCGTTCCGCTTCGATCTCATCGGCCTCTTTGAGCAGGGTGATCTGAAACGGGGCGATGATATCGCGATCGGCGACATCGCCGCGACGCGGCATATCCAGTGGATCGTAAAACTCTTCGGCCGGATAGGTAAGCGCGATGAAGATCGTCACCGCGATCAGCATCAACAGCTTGATCAGTCTCGCCTGGGGGGTCAACTGCGGTTTCTGCCGGGTCACCGACTGGACCTTGAGAAACCGCTTGATCCGGCGCTTTATCTTGAGCAGCAACGCGAACATATCGACGCTATCCCCGCGCCCGCCTAATCCCGCGAACCTTGTTTGGGATTCTCGTATCGGTCGTATGCTTTGATGATCGCCTGCACCAATGGATGGCGTATGACATCCCTCTCGGTGAGATAAACAAACTCAAGGCCGGGGATCCCTTTGAGAATGCGCTGAACTTTTACCAAACCCGAGCTCTTGCTGTCCGGCAGGTCGATCTGGGTGACATCGCCGGTAATGATCGCCT
>JAMPYH010000217.1 GCA_023700785.1 Candidatus Zixiibacteriota bacterium | reverse complement strand
GTATCCAACCGCGACAGGAAATTGTCAGCCAGCGCGTTGAAGCGAGTGGTGTCGATCCCGTTCGGCTGTTTGCCGATGGCGTCTTTTACATAGACGACACCCTGCCGCATGCTCCATCGGAGAACTTTCTCGCGATTCATGCAGATGACACCAAAGACGATCAGGAGGATGAGGGCGAGGATGCCAACGATGATCAGACCGATCAAACAGCCACGAGGCATGCCGGATCTTTGTACCGGTTGTTCCATACTTACCTCAGAAGTGATCGCACATCCCGCGGGGGCGACTCGGTTCCATTGCGTAAGAGCTTCATTCCCTTGCAGTTCATGCGACAGTTTGATGTTTCGCTGTAGGCGCTATATAACAAATCGAGTCTCGAGCCGCAAGCGGCGGTTTTGGGCAGAAAAAAACCCCGCTGGCCGCGGGGTTTTGAAAACATGAAAGATGATCGCCTTAGGCTTTGGCGCCTTTTTTAGCGGCGGCTTTCTTGGCAGTCTTCTTGGCCGGAGCGGATTTCTTCGCTTTGGCGCGAGCCCGCGAGAGCGCCCCCTTCAGCCCGCCGCCCTTTTTCTCCGCGCCTTTCTCCTTGGTTTCGGTCTCTTCCACCGGCTTGGCGGTCAAGAGTTCGACCACCGAGATCGGGGCGCCATCACCACGGCGGACACCCAGCTTGATGACGCGGGTGAAGCCGGAGGTCCGGTCGGCGAACTGGGGCACGATCTCCGTGTAAAGTTTGGTAAAGACCTCCTTTACGCGAACCGTATCCGCGACCTGGCGTTTGGAGGCCAGGGTGTTTTTCTTGGCGGTCACGATCAGGCGATCCACCACCGGGCGGAGCGCTTTCGCGCGCGCGTCGGTCGTTTTGATCATGCGGTGCTGAAACAGCGACATCGCCATATTCGCGAGCATAGCATCGCGGTGCGATTTCGTCCGGTTCAGTTTGGCTACTTTATCTTGATGTCCCATTCTCTCTCACCTGTTTACTTCTTGGCCGGTTCCATGTACTTGGAGATGTCCATGCCGAACGACAGGTTCATCTGCTCAAGCAGGGCGCCGATCTCATTGAGCGATTTGCGGCCAAAATTGCGATATTTGAGCATCTCAGCCTCGGACTTGGTAACCAACTCGGACATGGTCTGAATGTTGGCGGCACGCAGGCAGTTGGAGGAACGGACTGACAGTTCCAGTTCATCCACCCGGGTCCGGAGCAGGTTACGCACGCGCAGGATCTCTTCATCCTCTGCCGGCTGTTCTTCAACCATCACCTGTTCATCCAGATGGATGAAGAGCTGGAGATGATCTTTGAGCAGTTTGGCGCCGTAGGAGAGCGCATCCTCCGGCGTAATGGTGCCGTTGGTATTGATCTCAAGGATAAGGCGGTCGTAATCGGTCTTCTGGCCGATTCGCGTATTTTCCACAAAGTAGGAGACCTTCGTGACCGGAGAGAACAGCGAATCGACGAAGACGGTATTCACCGGCGCGTCGGGACGCTTGTTCATCTCGGCGAGGTTGTAGCCGCGGCCCGGCTCAATATCGAGTTCCATTTCGAAATCGATATTGTCGGTCAGTTCGCAGATAGGCTGCTCGGGATTGAGGATCTCGACATCGGGATCGGCCTCGATCATACCGGCGGTCAGCTTGCCGATAGCTTTGGCGCGCAGACGGACGGTTTTCATTTCTTCCGCGTGGAAGCGAACGATGATGCTTTTGACGTTCAGCACGATATGCGTGCCGTCCTCATAAACGCCCGGGATGGTCGCGAATTCGTGCAACGCGCCCTTGATACGGATCGCGGTGACCGCGGCGCCCTGGATCGAGGAGAGGAGTACGCGGCGCAGGCTGTTACCGAGTGTGACGCCGTAGCCGCGTTCGAGCGGCTCAACGATGAATCGTGAGACATTCTCAGCCGTTGACGACTGATCGTTCACGACCTCTTTAGGCATGGTCAGTGGTTTCCACTTCATACTATCTTGCTTCCTCCTCCGCGGGGATTACTTGGAATAGAGCTCGACGACGAGCTGCTCGTTAGCGGTCAGCGGCACTTCGGAGCGCTGCGGGACAGCCAACAGTTCACCTTCCAACGCGGCTTTATTGAGGCGCAGCCAGGCGATATCTCCGCCATGACCAAGCTTCAGCGACGCGTGAATCTGCTCGAGATTCTTGGACTTATCCTTAACGCGGATAACTTCCTGAGGTTTCACCTGGTAGGACGGGATGTCGACGACATGTCCGTTGACCAGGATGTGACGATGCCGCACCAGCTGGCGAGCCTGTTTGCGCGATGCCGCGAAGCCGAGGCGATAGACGATATTGTCCAGCCGGCATTCGAGGAACTGCACCAGGTTCTCACCGGTGATCCCGGTCTTGGCATCAGCCTTCTCAAAATAGTTGTGGAACTGGGTCTCCAGCACACCGTACAGGCGGCGGATCTTCTGCTTTTCTCTCAACTGCAAACCGTACGCAGAGATCTTCCGACGCATGTTCTGACCATGCTGACCGGGGGCGAACTGGCGCCGCTCGATCGCGCATTTGTCGGTCAGACAGCGCGCGCCTTTCAGGAAGAGCTTTTCGCCTTCCCGGCGGCACAGTCTGCATACAGCATCATGATAACGAGCCATCTACTCTCCTCTATAACCTACTCACACACATTCCAGATCAAACACGGCGGCGCTTGGGCGCGCGGCAGCCGTTGTGCGGGATGGGGGTGACGTCTTTGATGAGCGTCACTTCGAGCCCCGCGGCCGACAGCGACCGGATAGCCGCTTCACGACCGGCACCCGGGCCTTTAACGTGCACTTCGACCCGACGCAGTCCCTGATCCATCGCTTCCTTGGCGGCCGTCGAGGCGGCCATCTGCGCCGCGAACGGCGTCGATTTCTTGGAGCCTTTGAAGCCGACCTTGCCGGCGGTGCCCCAGGAGATGGTCCGTCCCTGCGAATCGGCGACGGTTACGATGGTATTGTTAAAGGTCGCTTTGATAAACGCGATGCCGTTCGTCTCAGTGACGCGGACTTTCTTTTTGACGCGTTTTTTCCCTTTTGGTTCAGCCACGGTATATCCTCACACAACAGTTAATCATCACGTCTTGCCCGGCGCCTTCTTCTTCAGACCGCCGACCGACTTACGCGGCCCCTTGCGGGTACGAGCGTTGGTTTTGGTCCGCTGGCCGCGCACCGGCAGGCCGCGCCGATGGCGCAAGCCACGATAGCAGCCGATATCGATCAGCCGCTTGATACTCATGTTCACTTCGCCACGGAGAGATCCCTCGACCGAGTACTCATTCTCGATCACCCGGCGAAGTTTGGCGACATCGTCGTCCGACAGCTTGTTCACCCGCACGTCGGCCTTGATGCCGGTCTTGTGCAGGATCTCAGTGGCGGTGAATCGGCCGATCCCATAGATATAGGTCAGCCCGATCTCGATCCGTTTGTCTTTCGGTAGGTCAACACCCGCAATACGAGCCAATTGACTTCACTCCTCTATGCCTAACCGCATCGTTAACATCGTGACTACCCCTGCCGCTGTTTGTGGCTGGGGTTCTTGGTGCAGATGACTCGAAGCACACCGCGCCGTCTGATGACTTTGCAGTGTTCGCACCGTTTTTTGATCGCAGATCTGACTTTCATTCAGCAATCCTTCTTCACCGGCTCACTTGTACCGATAGGTAATGCGGCCGCGCGTGAGATCATACGGCGACAGTTCCAGAGTCACTTTGTCGCCCGGTAGGATCTTGATAAAATGCATTCTCATCTTGCCGGAGATGTGCGCCAGAACGACGTGACCGTTGTCGAGCTGAACTCGGAACATGGCGTTCGGCAAGGGCTCAATGACCTTGCCTTCAACGGTGATCGTTTCTTCTTTGGGCATACACTCCTTTACGCCGTGGTCAGGATCCGCGGACCGTTGTCCGTGATCGCGACCGTATGTTCAAAATGGGCCGACGGAGCGCCATCAGCGGTCACTATCGTCCAGCCGTCGGGCATCGTTTTAACGTCGTACGTACCCAGGTTTATCATCGGTTCAATCGCCAGTACCATACCGACTTGCAGGACTGGACCATCGTTGGGAGAACCGAAGTTTGGGACCTGGGGTTCCTCGTGCATCTTCCGGCCGATACCATGGCCGACCAACTGGCGGACGACGCCGAATCCGGCTTCCTCCGCGATGCGCTGGACGGTCGACGAAACTTGCCCTAATCTATTGCCTTTTCTGGCCTTGTCAATAGCGGCCGAAAGTGCTTCTTGAGTCACCTCCATGAGCCGCTGTTTGTCTTCCGAAACCTCTCCGATGGCGAATGTCCGGGCCGAATCCCCATAGTAGTTATTCACAATCGCACCGATATCAACGGACACGATCTGCCCTTCCTTGATGACCCGCTTTCCCGGGATGCCATGCACCACTTCGCTGTCAATCGAGATACAGGCCGATGCCGGGTATCCCTGATAGTTCTTAAACGCCGGAATGGCGCCGTGCGACCGGATGAAATCCTCGACGAGCATATCCAGCTGGCCGGTGGTCAGACCCGCTTCGATATTCTCTTCAACCATATCAAGCGTCATGGCGGTAATTCTGCCCGCCTCACGCATGATCTCGAGTTCTTCCTGTGTCTTCAGCTCAATCACCGGGTCTTTTGACCTTTGGTCGCCTCAAGAAGCGCGTCAAAGACGCGATCCGGCGCCTGGTCAGCCTTTATCGCCACCAGCATCCCCTCACGCCGATAGAAATCCACGATCGGCTGGGTCTGCTTTTTGTAAACATCGAGGCGGTTTCTCACCACCGATTCGTCATCATCATGACGGCGCACCAGCTGGGTGCCGTCCTTATCGCATTTCCCCTCAGTCTTGGGGATCTGCAGCGGATAATTGTAACCGGCGTTGCAGGTCGGGCAGTGCCAGCGACCCGCGAGGCGGCGGACTATTTCGTCGTCCGGCGCGTCAAACAAGATCGCACGATCAAT
>JAMPYH010000216.1 GCA_023700785.1 Candidatus Zixiibacteriota bacterium | reverse complement strand
GGCCACCTTTCGCTGATCCGTCGGGCGAAAAAGGAAGCGGATGTGGTTATCACCACGATCTTCGTCAACCCTGCCCAGTTCGCGCCGAACGAAGATTTTGCCAAATATCCGCGGGACGAAAAGGGGGATATCAAAAAGATCAAGTCCGCCGGTGGCGATATAGTCTTTATCCCTGACGCCAAAGATATTTATCCCGGCGATTTTCAGACGTATGTCAATGTCGAGAGACTGACGGAAAAGCTCGAAGGGAAGATCCGCCCCGGGCATTTCAAGGGCGTGACCACGATCGTCGCCAAGCTGTATAATCTAACCCGTCCCGATGTGGTTGTCTTCGGCATGAAAGATTTCCAGCAGGCGGTAGTGCTGAGGCAGATGACCCGCGACCTTGGCTACCCGATCAAGTATATTATCGCGCCAACAGTCCGCGAGTCCGACGGTCTCGCGATGTCTTCCCGCAACAAATACCTCAATCCCGAAGCCCGCAAAGAGGCGATCTGCCTCTATCTGGCATTGAGTCGGGCGAAGCAACTTCTCAAGCAGGATATTCGGAAGACTACCGTCATCGCCGACGAAATGCGAGCGGTCATCAAAAAAACTTGCCCGACGGCGGAAATCGATTATATCGGATTCAACGATTTCGCGACTCTCGAAGAGGTCAGCACGATCAGCGGCGAAGCGGTCTGCTCGCTGGCGGTGCGGCTGCATGGAGTCCGGTTGATCGATAATATGCTACTGAAATAGAGGTATATCCGTGTCACAAGTTACAAGACCGGCGATAGAGATAACTTCGCCGGGAGTCAATATCGCGGTCGTCAAAAAAGATGACGACGGCTGGAAATTCCTGCTGATGCAACGCGCCGATGTCGAAACTTACCCCGGATGCTGGGGGTTTGTCACCGGCTCCAAAGAAGCAAACGAAACCGCCGCGGAGATCTGTGTTCGCGAGCTCAAAGAAGAGACCGGCCTGACGGCCGAACGGCTCTGGTCCACCGAATACCTGATCCAGTTCTACGAACCGGAGGTTGACCAGATCTGGCAACTTCCGCTGATAGTGGCGGTAGTGCCAACCGACTCCAAAGTCAAACTGACGCCGGAAAACGCGGACTTCGCCTGGCTTTACAGCCACAAGGCGAGAAAACAGGTCAGCTGGAAGAACCTTGTCGTGGCGATCGACAATATCAGCGACGAACTCGAAGTTTACCCCGCAAAGACCTGGGTGGAAATCACCCCCTGAAAGTGTCCCGATTCTCCTTCCGACCTGACCAGTCAATAGAGCGGGGAACTTTTTGTCCAGTAGTCGGTTAGACCTCTGGAAATGCGGAACGACCGGAGCCGCGGTCGGACTTGCGTCCCCGGCCATTTTGGTTATATTCGGGCGGCGCTGAAAAGGGATAGAAAGAGAAATGTTGATAACGCTGCTGAAATCGAAAATACATCGTGCGACGATCACCGATGCCAACCTGAATTATGTCGGCTCCATCACGATCGACGAAAACCTGATGAAGCTGGCGAACCTTCAGGAATACGAAAAAGTCGATATCGCCAATGTCAACAATGGCGAACGATTTGAGACGTATGTGATCAAAGGGGCGCCGGGGTCCGGCGCTATCGCGCTGAACGGCGCGGCCGCCCGACGGGGACAAAAGGGTGACCTGATAATCATCCTTTCTTACGCGCTGTACGATAAGGCGGAGGCCGCGAGCCACAAGCCGATCGCGGTGCATGTTGACGCCCACAATCATCCGACAAAGTAATTCTGGTAGAGATCTAGTGCTGCCCTTCGACCCCCGCCTGCGCGAGGGCGGGCTCTGCTCAGGGCGACAGTGCCAGTCTGAGGGATCCAGAGTCTTTAAGGTGGAATGAACAGATCCAAGTCGGGCTGAGCGAAGTCGAAGCCCGATGTACAGGAAATAAATGACACCATGAATGCCCCGAATCCAGATCAAGGGAGTAACGTGACCAGACAGCGCGCCGCTATTGTATTAGCCGCCGGTAAAGGGAAGAGAATGGAATCCGATCTTCCCAAGGTTCTGCACACGATCAAGGGTCGCCCGATGGTGACCATCTTGTTGGACACGCTTGTCAAAATGAAATTCGACCGGATAGTCGTGGTGATCGGTCACGGGGGAGAGCTGGTGCGGGACACGCTCAAAACGTATCCGGTTGAGTTCGCCGTGCAGGATCAACAAAAGGGGACCGGCCACGCGGTCATGATGACCCGCGATCTGATGGCGACATTTGACGGCACCACGCTGGTCGCCGCCGGCGATGTTCCGTTTCTCTCGGAGGGCGCTATCAGCCATCTGTTTTCGGTGCACCAATTGACCTCCGCCGCCGCGACCTGTTTGTCCGCGATCTTTGATGATCCCGAGGGGTACGGGAGGATAATTCGGGACGGCAACCAAAACGGACTACGCGAGATCATTGAGCACAAGGATGCCTCGGAGGAAGTGCGCAAGATCAGGGAGGTCAATTCGGGTACATTTTGCTTCGACAATCGGAGATTATTTGACGTCATCGACCGTATCGGAAACAGCAACGCGCAGCAGGAGTACTATTTAACGGATACCATTAAGTTATTACATAACAGCGGGTTAGTGGTTTCTGTGGTGCCTGCCTCCGAGCCGGAGGAAGTTAAAGGCGTCAACGATGTCAACCAACTGAGGCATCTTGAGCGTCTATTTGGCGACCGTCTGGAGTGATATTTCTTTTTCGGTTTTTGGTAAACGGATCTTCAGGTAATGCGTTATAAAGGAAAGGAAGTGACTCTGCCGATAGAGACTAGAGTGACTGTTTTTTAGATTGACGCGTCCCCCCACGGAAGGTACCTTAAAACCGAGTGAGAGTTAACCCCATGAAGACCAAATCTGTCCTGCTGAGTCTTCTGTTGCTATGCGCGACGGCCGCCATGGCCGATACCGCCGCGACACCGAGCGCCGTTCCCGCCCCGACCAACAGCTCGTTGAGCTTGCAGGGAGCGCCGAACCCGTTCTCGCTTTTGGATCTCTCGAGGATCAGATGGTCACACAGTTACTCGATCTCCTATTTCTCCGGCGGGAGCAGTTCCGGATCGGCCGGCCTGCTCAACTCGACAATGTTCTATGATATTTCGCGGTCGTTGTCGCTGTCGGTGAATATAGGCGTCCTCCACAATTCGGGGTCGATCTGGGGCGACAGCAAGAATGACGCCACGATCCTTCCCGGCTTCCGGCTCGACTACCACCCGTCCGAGAAGTTCCGGATGTCCATCGCCGTGCAGCGTGTGAGCGGTCTCTATCCGTATTACTACGATCGCGGCGGCTGGTTTAATCCGGCTTATGCATACTAAACGGGTCGATGAAAGAGAGGCAGTTGCAGTTTCAGCGTTAATGTAGTGTTCCTGCCTTTGTGTTTCCGTATTACATGCTCCAGTCACAACCGCCTCTCCACGACGAATCGTCCACTCCCGAGGACCGTCCGCAACGCTCCCGTTGGAGTAAGTTTGGCCGCATCGGCGAGTTCGCGCTGTTGGCGGGAGCCATCCTGACGGTCGCGGGGATCACGCTCTTTTCCATTAAGATAGCGACCGGCGTCTCGAGGGATCTTGAGACCCCGAGCGAGCCGATCCGACTGCAGATCGTGAACGGCGCGGGGGTGATGGGGGCGGAAATGAGACTAAAACAACAGATCGACGGATTTACCGACCAGGGGATGAATATCCTGGTAGTGGAAACCGCGACTTTTGACCTCAAGAGGGTGTCCGGTTCATATCTCGTCTCGCGTAAACAGGATGATCGACCGGCCCGCGCGCTGGCGGTCCGACTCGGGCTGGATCCCGCAAACGTGCTTTATGAACCTTTGGAAAATAATGTCCGCTCGGTGACCGCCACGCTGGTACTGGGCGATGACTACCACCGGATCCGCCTCGCCGGAGCCGATCAGAAGGAGAAGTAACACAGAGTCTTGAAGAAAACGTCCTCGCTCGCGCTCGCGCGGCTGGCCGGCCGGCTGGCCCTGTCCAAAAAAGGTTTCGACGTCAAGATTCTCAAACTGAAATCGATCTCATCCGTCTGCGATTACTTTGTGATCGTGTCGGGTGACGCTGATGTTCATGTCAGAGCGATCGCCACGGCGGTCGATGAGGGGATGCGCAAAGCCGGTCACAGCCCGGCCCACCGTGAAGGGATCACCCAGGGAAACTGGGTCCTGTTGGATTATTACGATGTTGTGGTCCATATTTTTGTTGAACCAACCCGGCGCTTCTACGCGCTGGAACGTCTTTGGGGCGACGCCCCGGTAGAGGAGATGATTGATAATGACAGTAAGGTCGAGGCACCGCGCCCCCGAAAAAAGATCGCCCGCCCCCGCGCCCGCGTCACAACCGCAAGAAAATAATTCTGCACATACACGCATGGGAAACGCAATGGAACTGGCAGAACTAAAATCTAAAACGATCGCCGAATTGCTCAAGATCGCCGAGGACCTGGATATCCCGGGTGTCTCCGGTCTCCGCAAATCGGAACTGATCTACAAGGTGATGGAGAACCAATCCAACACCAACGGCATGATCTTCGCCGAAGGCGTCCTGGAGATCATGGAGGAAGGGTATGGGTTCCTTCGCTCCCCGGATTACAACTACCTTCCGGGACAGGATGACATCTACGTCTCACCGTCCCAGATAAAACGCTTCGACCTCCGGACCGGTGACACGATCTCCGGCCAGGTCCGTCCGCCAAAGGATAACGAGCGCTATTTCGCGCTGCTCAAGATCGAGGCGGTCAATTTCGAGGATCCCGAGGTCGCCAAGCATAAGACTCTGTTTGACAATCTGACGCCGCTCTATCCGAACGAATCGTTCCACCTCGAGACCAATCCCGAAGAGCTGACCACCCGTATCATTGACCTGATGTGTCCGATCGGCATGGGGCAGCGCGGGTTGATCACGTCGCCGCCAAAGGCCGGTAAGACGATCATCCTGCAGAAGATCGCGCAGGCGATCGTCGCCAATC
>JAMPYH010000215.1 GCA_023700785.1 Candidatus Zixiibacteriota bacterium | reverse complement strand
TGGTCGATCTCGATACTGATAGGGAGTTTGATGTGGTAAGAGACTGTCACGGGAACGCAGCCGAAATATTTTTTGGCGGTGGTTTCGAAGACCGGAGTGAGCGGCGGAACGACCGAGGCGATGACAACCTTGGTGATCTCCTCGTTGGCGATCTTCATCCGCTCGAGCAGGCCGGTACAAAAGAAACCGGCCTCATCGGCCGTGAGAGAACGGCTGGAAGAGACTCGGAAATGATCCTTCAGGGTTCTCCCCTTGTAAACCCCGACCACGGTGTTGGTATTGCCGATATCGATCGCCAGAAGCATAGGGCAATATACCGGGGTGCTCCGTGAAGTCAACCCCGGTCAGGCTCAACTGTAGCCGGGGCCCGACTGACCGTAACGCTGGGCGGTCCAATAGTTGATCTTCTCGGCCGATTTGTAGGCATCCCACATGCCGTAGATCCAGAGGATCGGCGTGGTGATGAATCCGATCAGCAGGAACATCAGCAAGAGTGAGACAAACAACGCTACAATAAAGACGATCCCTTTGCCGATCTGGCCGTTATAGATCTGGCCCAGACCGGTCCAGAAGAACGACAGCACCGCGGCAAGCCCCGGGTTTTTGTAATAGACCGGCGGCTGTGGTTGTTGCATCTGATCCTCCTCGTTAGCCGACTCCGTTCGATGTAAGTACACCGAAACGGCCGGATTATTCAATTAGTTTTTTCGCCGGGTGTACAGATTAAGAACGTACTTTGAGTCCACATGTTGCACCAACTATATTAGGGTATGCGGCCGCCTACCTACCAGCTTGGACCGGATTTCGACCAAAAGCTGACCTCGTTTGTTGGGGCGCTGATGTCGGCATCGGAAGATATTTTCGCCCACGAGTTCAGTCGGGTCGGCTATTTTGTCGAGATGGCAAAAGCTGATACCAGTCAGCGGGATGACCATGACCTGCGCCGCACACCGAAACAATTCTACCTGCTGGAGGCGGTTGCGTACAAGCTGTACGATCAGGTGAGCAGGGAGGCTTTTAATCGGACTAAAAAAACGCTGATCATTCTGCCGGATTGCCTGACGCTGCATAATCCGGATTGCCGGAAAACCGATGATGCGTTCGGCGACGAGTGCACCGGTTGTACGCCCGAATGCCAGGCGAACCAAGTATCCGAGTTGGCGCGGCAGTATGGCGCGACCGCGCTCTTCTCCAAGCGCAAGCTCAAAGATCAGCTTCAATATCATGCGGACAGAGCAAACGATATTGGGGTGATCGGCGTTGCCTGCATCCTGATGCTCGCGGATGGGATGCGAACCGCAATGGAGCTGGGGATACCGGTGCGGGGCGTGCCGCTTGACTTCACCGGATGCGAGCACTGGAACGACCAGCCGTTCGCGTCGCGCTTTCCACTGGATAGATTACGCGCTATGCTCGAGGAGAAATATGGAGCCGCAGGTTCGCCGACTGACAGCCGCTGATTACGACGACATCATTCGCGTCTGGCAGGATGCCGGTTTGCCGTTCAAGCCAAAGGGGCGGGAACGGAAAGAGCTCCTCCAACAGGAGATGCTTCAGCCATTTTGCGCGTTTTTCGGACTATATCTTGGCGGGAAATTGATCGGCGTGATCATCGCGAATTGGGATGGCCGACGGGGCTGGTTGAACCGGCTGGCGATCGACCCGGATCATCGCGGCCGACGCTATGCCGGTCGGTTGATAGCGGCGGCAGAAGAGTTCCTAAAGTCGCAAGGAGCGATAGTGCTGGCAGGCTTGATCGATGAAGAGAATCTTCCGTCGATGGCTGCCTTCACCCGGGCCGGTTATTCCTGCGTGAAAGAGATACGGCTCTTCCGCAAACGGACCGATCCCGACGCATAGTCAGCTATTGCCTAAAAAGAAGGCCGCCACCGGGCGGCCTTCTTTGTTTTGCCATGACGGTCGGTCACTCGACCGTGACTGATTTGGCGAGATTCCGTGGCTGGTCAACGGGACATCCTCGCAGCACCGCCATGTGATATGCCAGCAACTGGAGGGGAATGACGGACAGCAGCGGCGTCAGCATGTGGTGTGTGTGGGGGACGAACACAACATGATCGACCTTATCGACGATCTCCTTGTCGCCTTCGGTCGCCACCGCGATCACTCGTCCACGGCGCGCTTTGATCTCGGCGATGTTTGACATCACCTTGTCATAGACGGGGTCTTTCAGCGCGATCACCACCACCGGCATGCTCTCGTCGATCAACGCGATCGGGCCATGTTTCATCTCCGCCGCCGGGTAGCCCTCGGCATGGATGTAGGAGATCTCTTTCAGCTTGAGGGCGCCTTCGAGAGCGACCGGGAAATTGATCCCACGGCCGAGATATAGGAAATTGTCCTTGGCATGGTAGGTCTGCGCGATCTCTTTGATCACGCGTTCGTTTTTGAGGATCTGTTCGATCTGGTCGGGGATCTGCTGGATGCAGGTCATTAACTCCTGGCCATGAGCCGGAGACATTGAGCGCATCCGCCCAAGCAGGTTGGCGATGAGCGCGAGCACCATACACTGCGAAGTGAACGCCTTGGTTGAGGCCACACCGATCTCCGGGCCGGCGTGAATATAGACGCCGCCGTCGGATTCACGGGCGATAGTCGAGCCGACGACATTCACAATACCGAGCGCGGTGGAGCCATGCTTTTTCCCTTCGCGCAGCGCCGCAAGCGTGTCCGCGGTCTCGCCCGATTGACTGACCGCCAGCAAAACCGTGGTGTCATCGATGATCGGCGAACGATATCGGAACTCGGAAGCGTACTCAACTTCGACCGGAATGCGGGCCAGTTCCTCGATCATATACTCGCCGATGAGCGCGGAATGCCAGCTCGTGCCGCAGGCGGTGATCACGACACGCTTGATGCGCCGGAGTTCGTCATATTGCAGGTTGAGGCCGTTGAGCCGGGCGATCCCTTCCTCAAAATTGATGCGACCGCGGATCGCGTTGCGGAGAGTGGTCGGCTGCTCGTAGATCTCCTTGAGCATGAAATGATCGTACCCCTCTTTTTCGATCATCTCAAGGGTCCAACTGATCTCTTCGATCGTCGGCGTGATCCTGACATTCTGTATGGTCGTGATGGCGTAGCTGGAAGGGGTGACGGTCGCGATCTCGCCGTCCTGCAGGTAAACCACGCGATTGGTATGCTCCAGCATGGCGGAGACATCCGACGCGACAAAGTTTTCGCCGTCGCCGTGCCCGACCACCAGCGGCGAGCCATTGCGGGCCGCGACGATCGTATCCGGGTGCAGCGTGGAGATCACGGCGATGCCGTACGTCCCCTCGACCTGCGAGAGCGCGTCGCGCACCGCGGCGGTAAAGTCGCCTTTATAATTCTGGCGAATGAGATGGACCAGGATCTCGGTATCCGTTTCGGTCTTGACGATGACCCCTTTGCGAATGAGGTATTCCTTGAGGGAGCGATAATTCTCGATGATCCCATTATGGACCAGCGCGAACTCTCCGAAATTGTCGGTGTGCGGGTGAGCGTTCAGCTCGTTCGGCTCGCCGTGAGTGGCCCAGCGGGTGTGAGCGATCCCGCGGGAGCAGTTGATATTCTGGAGGTCCGCGTGATTGACGGCTTCCTCAAGCATCTTGATCTTGCCGACCGCCTTGGAGATCATCAGACCGGAATCGGTCATCAGGGCGATACCGGCGGAATCATAGCCGCGATATTCCAGCCGTTTTAATCCGGACAACAGGATCGGCAAGCACTGTTTGCTCCCGACATACCCCACTATTCCGCACATAACCTGTAACCTGCCTTTACATTACTTGAAGAACGCCAGCACCTGTTCGCTCAGTGATCGGCTAACGGCTGAATCGTTGGTTTCTACAATTAATCGGAAAATCGGCTCAGTGTTTGAAGTCCGCAACTGAACCCAACCGCGGTCGAAATCGATCCTGATACCGTCGCGTCGGTCAATAGTCGCGGCCCCCAGCATTCTCCCGGCGTCAGCCTCAAATCTCGATAGTCGGAGGGCGAAATCGTCCGGGAGAGGAGCTTTGGACTTTATAATATAGTACGACGGGAAAGTTTCCACAAGACCGGCCAGGGTCAGCTTTTCTTCGGCGAGGCAACTGAGCACCAGCGCGGCGCCGACCAGGGAGTCCCGTCCGGCGTGGCATGCCGGGTAAATGACGCCGCCATTTCCTTCGCCGCCGATCAGGGCCCTGACCTGGTGCATCATCTCCACCACATTCGCTTCGCCGACTTTGGAGTACACTACCTCGGCGCCCAGCGACCGGGCGACCGCTTCAGTGGTTCGGGAAGTCGAAAGGTTGAGTACCACTTTCCCTTTCTTCGCCTTAAGAACCTGTTTAACAGCGACCGTGAGGGTAAGTTCCTCGTTGATGGCTCTCCCCTGTTCATCGACCAGAACGAGACGGTCGGCATCGGGATCGCACGCCATTCCGAGATCTGCTTTTCGAGCTTTTACTTCGCGTGCGAGCTGGGTGAGGTGTCGCGGGATCGGCTCCGGCATATGGACAAAATCTCCGTCACCCTTGCAATTGATGCGAGTAACCTTGACCCCAAGTTTCTCCAGGAGCATCGGCAGAGCGGTTGACCCGGCGCCGTTGATGGCGTCGACGACAACCTTGAACCCGCGTCGCTTGATAGCCGCTCGATTGACGGTCCTGAGACTCAACACCGAGGCAACATGCTTCTCGATCCAGCTTCGCTGATGCGACAGTTTGCCAAGTTTGTTGTACGGCTTGAGGGCGAACGCTTTCGACTCGAAGATCTTGTTGAGGTCAACATATTGCGATGGAGTTATGAACTCCCCCTGCTTGTTAAAGAACTTGAGAGCGTTCCACTCGGAAGGATTATGCGACGCGGTCACACAGATGCCGCCGGCGGCTTTAAGGCCGGCGACAGCGATCTCGACAGTTGGTGTCGGCGCTATACCTATGTTGACAACATCTATACCGACGGCGATCAGGCCGGAGATGACGGCCTGCGACACCATATCGCCGGAGAC
>JAMPYH010000214.1 GCA_023700785.1 Candidatus Zixiibacteriota bacterium | reverse complement strand
TGATGATCAAATGGCAGGATCACTCTGCCCCTGACGGGTCAGGGATCCTGCCCTACGGGACTAACTATAACAGAGTGTTCAGCAATCGTTCGATATCCGACATCATCAGCGGCTTGCCGAGAAATCCATCCGGCTTGACACCATCATGCCCCGCTTCGATCTCGGCGACCGAGTAGCCGGAGATAAGCACCACCGGAACTTTGGGGTGGCGGTCTTTCACTTCTTTCAGGAGTTCGAGACCAGTCATGTTCGGCATCCGCATATCGGTGATCACCATCGCGAACTGCTCTTTGGCGAGGGCGCTTAGTGCTTCCTGGCCATCTCCGGCGCGGACGGATTCATAATCAAATACTTCGAGCATCTCGCAGAGGAGCGAGGACATGTTGGGATTGTCGTCAACTATCAGGATCTTTTTCGGCATGGTTACTTCCTCTAAGCGAAATATCGGCACAAGCTTAGACGAAGTTTAGCGGGTATGTCGCGCGTGCTGGAACTGGTCAGCCATCACGACAATCTCAGCTTTGACGGCCGCCAGGCCGGTTTTCTTCTGGGCGGAGATCATGAGCGATTTGTGGCCATTCGAAAGAGGCGGGAGAAACTCGGGGACAAGGTCTATCTTGTTATAGATCATGAGGTAAGGGATGCTGTCGGCGCCGATCTCTTTCAGGACTTCACGGGTCTGCTTTATCCGCTCTTCGATATGGGGATCCGACGCATCTATAATGTGGGCCAGCAGGTCGGCCTGCTTGACCTCCTCGAGCGTTGATTTGAACGACTCCACCAGTTGGTGCGGCAGTTTTTTGATAAAGCCAACCGTGTCCGAGAGCACGATCTGTTTGGGGTGATCGATCGCCATCAGGCGGGTGGTGGAATCAAGCGTGGTGAAGAGTTGATCCGCGGAGCGAACTTCGGCTTTGGTCAGCTGATTAAAGAGTGTTGATTTGCCGGCGTTGGTGTAGCCAACCAGCGCGACTTTGAAAAGATCCTGTCGATTGGAGCGCTGGGTCTGGCGCTGAGTCTCCAGTTTTTTCAGGCGCTCTTTGAGATGCGAGATCTTGGTGCGGATAGAGCGACGGTCGGTTTCAAGCTGAGTTTCGCCGGGGCCCTTGGCGCCGATGCCGCCATACTGGCGCGAGAAGTGGAGCCAGGCGCCGGTGAGGCGCGGGAGAGTATATTCAAGCTGCGCCAGTTCGACCTGCAGCCGCGCGGCGGCGGTCCGCGCGCGAGTGGCGAAAATATCCAGGATCAAAATCGAACGATCGATGACTTTGGTCTCGAGCGTCTCTTCGAGATTGCGCTGCTGCGCGGGGCTGAGGGGATCATCAAAAATGACGCAGTTGCCGTTCAGGTCGCCAAGTTGCGTTTTTAGTTCATCGACCAGACCGCGCCCGACAAAAAAGGCGGGATTGGGATGCGGCTTGGTCTGGATCCGTTGACCGACCACCTGCGCGCCGGCGGAGAGCGTCAGTTGCGCCAGTTCTTCCAGCGACTCGGCGACATCGCCGCGCTTCCGGGAATCAAGCGCCAGCCCGATCAGGATGGCGCGTTCGGTTTCAGGTTTGCCGTATTCGATGACCATCGAGTGTCGAGACTGATCCTCCGGGCTATGCCTTTACCTTGTTTACTTTGTCTTTCGACAACACCGACGCAAACTCGTTGAAGATGATCTCTTTCGGTTGCGCGGCGAATGGCCCCAGTTGGAAACCGGCTTGTTTACCGGAGATGGTCTGCCGGACAAAACTGTTGCTGCCGTCTTCGTGGGCGACCCGGATGATCACCGGCATGCTGAACGACTCGCTGACTCTGTCCACGGACACGTTCATGTCGATCGCGAACTGGTTATCTTTCGGGACGATAGTGTAGCTGACCGTGTATTCCGGCATGCCGATACCGAAGAGCCACTGCGCGAAGAAAGAATCGAGATCGCGCCCGGTATGTTTCTCGGCGAGGCGAATGAAATCGGCATTGGTGAAACGACGATTATTAACCGTGCTCGAAAGCTCCTGCAGGAACTTGAGGAAGGTCCGGTCCGATTGTTTTTCGAGATCAAACATCATCTCGCGAAGCATGTGTATCACCCAGGCGGATTTGTAGGCTCTGACGGTATCGGCGACACGGTCGCCGGTCGCCAACGGCTGATCCTTTTGGCGGTCGAGCAACATTGTCCAGACCTCGCGGCGGGAAAGCAATTCACTAAAAAACGGCGCGCCGGGAAGCGCGGCTTGAGTGTACATCAGACCGAGATACGTGGAGAGACCGTCGCCGAGCCAGTATTCCCGGTCGGTCGCCGGACGAAGCGATGGACCAAACCACTGGCGCGCTAATTCGGTCCCCGCGACCAGCGGAATACCGCCGGTCCCGTCAACCAGACAATAAACCTGGGTGATCTCGGCATGACCGGGGATCGAGAGCATCCCTTCGGGGTAGATCGTCATATCAAACGCGTTGGGCGGATTGCCGAGTCGCGCGGCGAAGAAATCGAGCGCGCCGGTGACCGCCGGCTGATAGATCTCGTCCGGCACAAAACATTCAAAACGATTTTTGTTCAAGTGCGGCGATTTGAGGAAGGTCAGCGGCATTCCCGAGAGCGAGTTCCCCGGTATCGCCTGATATGACTTCGAGTAGGCGCGGAACTGGAATTGCGCGATCGGTTGCATCGGCTCGGCCACGATCCGCTGTTTTCCCTTGCCGATATCTTCCGGCGTCCCGGCGCCCGGCATGATGTACGTGAAATCTTTCGGGCCGTTCAGAGTGACTTTCACCATCGCGGCCGCCGGATCGGCCGTGTAGGGAAGCGGCGACAGGTAGTTTTTGCCGTGATAGAAAACCCGCAGAGAGAGCGTGTCGTTCGCGCGATAATATGACGACAACACCAGTCCGGTCACGGCGAAGTCCTTGCGCCGGTGGAAGTCAACGCGGTTGCCGGCCAGCTGGATGGAGTCGATATCGAGATTATAATGCATGAAGAAATTGACATATTTCACGCTGTCACGCTGGAGCAGGAGCGAGATATCGCAATATCCGCTGTCGATATTGGCTCCTTCGGAGCCGCTCAGATGAAGATTCGCCTCCATGCTGAGGATCGTATTCAGGTACGGGATGGACGACACCAGGGTGTCGTCGTAGATGGCACGCTCTTTCCGCTGGAAAATACAGGCATCGGTGATCGCGGCGGCGCCGCCTTCCTTCTCGTAGCCGACAACGACCTCTTCCGGACGATTCGGGTCGAAGATGAACGTAAAGCGGTTGAAATCGGCGAAGAAAAATCCATCATCCGCGCGCTCGTAGCATGAGCGGAGGAGCTGGAAGAAATTGTCGTAGGTATGGCCGATGATCGGCCGGAAAAAGAACTCCCCCTGCGATTGTTTGGCGACGGTAAAGTCCTTCCAGCCGAGCATTTTCTGCTGGAGCGGGAACTTCTCCCGGATCTGCAGGTCAAAATTATCGGCGAAGCGAAGAGTGATGATCTCAAAGTCGTTATGTACGACCGTGTCACCCGACGCGTACTTGAGCGACTGGCGCTCGACATGCGACGGGATCTCGACCGTGGCGTTCCCTTTGCCGATGAAGATAGCGGTGGTCGGGCGATCGTTCACATAGCGCAGGAAAAAGATCTGCCCCTGGGTAAAAGTGAAGGTCGCCAGGTCTTTCCGATAAACGAAATTGCTGATCGTGCCGACTTCGCCGGGATTGTTCAACAGATCCTGGTCGAGAGTGGCGTAATCATCCTTGAACTTCTTGAACTCCGCTGATTCCGCGAACAGGCTGCCGCACAGCAGCGCGAGCAGCAACAAAACAATCAGACTTCGCATGGTAGCTCTCCGGCTATGGTCATCGTGAATAGTCATTAAACTCTCCCCTGGTTGATCAAGAGCGATTGTTCTCGCATGACGGTGACAAAGTGGCGATATTTTTCCTCAAAATCAAGCCGCGCGTCGATCCAGTGATACCCGGGGTGGTTCCGCCAGACCGACTCGATCGCCCGCTCGATCAGGAGCGCGTCCTCAATTGATTCGTTCCGTATCTCATCACGACCGTAATATGGCTCACCGAGTCGGGCGGCCGAGCCGAGCTGGATCACGGTCGTATATCGTTTATACTCCTGATCGATGCTGGTGCCGACCGCCGCGGCGGTCTCCGGGTGGAAGGCAAAGGCGTCAACTGTACCGCGATCAGTGATGAACGGGCGGTGCTCCGCTTCCGACTCCCGGTGACATTGACGGCGGTAGATCTCGCGGTGAAACTCCGACCAGCGCCGGCGGAAGGTCGGATCTTCCCGCAATAGCTGGCGGGCCAGTTCGTCGAAAAACAGAAACTGGTCAAACGCCTGGTCAAGGCGAAGTCGCTGCAGAAACTGGGTCTTCCCGGAGCCGGGCGCGCCGGTAATGACAATTCGGGGGACGGAGGTTAACTGGCTCAATATCGGAAATCTATTTCCTCGTCGGTTGAGTGTCAAGGCGGCCAAATCGGTTGAAACCGAACGGCAAAAGCCGTATGTTAAATAAAACGAAGGACACCGCATGAATATCCAAGAGATTCAGGGATATCTCCGTGAGCAGAAACTGGATGGCTGGCTGATGGCTGATTTCCATGCCCGCAATTCGGTGGCAATTGACATGCTCAGCCTGCCGAGCCATCTGACCCGGCGTTTCTTCTATTATATACCGGCCACCGGCGAGCCGACTCTGCTGGTCCATAATATAGAGAAGGCGAAGTTTGGGGATGTGCCGGGGACGCATGTCCCGTTCTCCAGCTATACGATGTTGGAGCAATCAGTTGCGACCATGCTGTCCGGCGCGAAGCAGATCGCGATGGAATACTCTCCCCTTGGGCGGCTGCCCTATGTTGGGCTGGTGGACGCCGGCACGATCGAGTTTGTGCGCGGATTGGGGAAGGAGATCGTTTCGTCGGCCGACCTGGTGGCCAATTTCCAGGCTCGCCTGACGGTCGAGCAGATGGCCAGTCACCGGATCGCGGCGAGAAACCTGATCGAAGTAAAAAACAAGGCATTCGGGCTGATCCG
>JAMPYH010000213.1 GCA_023700785.1 Candidatus Zixiibacteriota bacterium | reverse complement strand
CTATTGCCACATGCTCGGCATCGATGATGCCAAAGTGAAAAAGGGCCAGAAGAAGCCGAACAAGGACGAAGTGTATGACATGATGCGCCTCTACCTCGTGCTCCACTCGGATCACGAAGGCGGCAACGTTTCGGCGAATACCTGCCACACTGTCGGCTCCGCGCTCTCCGATCCGTATTACTCAGTCTCCGCCGGGTTGAATGGCTTGGCTGGTCCCCTCCACGGATTGGCCAATCAGGAGTGCCTTGGTTGGGTGCTTGAGACGATCAAGAAGTTCAAAGGCGCGCCGACCGAGGAAGAGCTCGAGAAGTATGCCTGGGAAACGCTCAACGCCGGCCACGTCGTGCCCGGGTATGGTCACGCCGTTCTCCGTATCACTGATCCGCGTTTCGACGCGTTCCGTGAATTCGGCGCTAAGCATATGCCCAATGATCCGGTCTTCCAGACTGTGGATCGCGTATTCAAGGTCGTGCCGCGCGTGCTGAAAGAGCATGGCAAGGCGAAGGATCCGTGGCCCAATGTTGACGCCGCCTCCGGCGCCCTCTTGTGGTACTACGGCCTGAAGGAATTCGATTACTACACGGTGCTCTTCTCGGTATCGCGTTCGATGGGGATGCTGGCACAGCTGGTCTTGAACCGCGCGCTCGGTACTCCGATCACGCGTCCGAAATCAGTAGGCACTGACTGGCTGAAGGCACAGGTCGCGAAGGCGAAAGCGCAGAAGCCGGTAGCGGTCTGATTCCGTCTGATGATTAACATGAAAAGCGGCTCGCCTGAGCCGCTTTTCTTTTGGCTACGAGAAAAGCGGCAACGTTAGCTGAATAGTGGTGCCAGAGGCGGTTGAATCCAGGATCCTGACTGTCCCGCCGTGTTCGGTGATGATTCGATAGACAGTCGGCAGGCCGAGCCCTGTCCCGGTTTCCTTCGTCGTAAAATAGGGAGTGAACACTTTCTCCCGTAACTCCGCAGGAATACCTTGCCCATTGTCGGCGAACCTGATGGTCGCGTTTTCTTTGTCCCCAAAAGCAGCTATTTCGATCCTGAGTACGCGGCGCGAAGCGACCGCCTCTCTGGCGTTATTGAGGAGATTCGCGAAGACCTGTTTCAGCGCGTCCTTATCGGCCTCTACTTCAAGTCCCTCGGCCAGGTTCATCAAGATACTGGAACCGTCACGCTCCGCTTCAGCCAGAGGGAGCGCCATGCACTCTTCGATCAGCGACTTCAGGTCAAGTCGCTGCCTTCGTTTTTTTTCTTCTCGGGTCAATGCCAGGAAGCGGGTGATGATATCATTCAGTCGCTTGGTCTCAGCGCGGATGGACTGAGTGAAGCGTTGATATTCATCCGCTCGATCGTTTGGCGTAAACTCTCCGGCCAGCCGTTGGGCGGCTATCGAGATCGTGTTCAGTGGATTGCGAATTTCATGCGCCACTCCAGCCGCCATATTCCCCATTTCCGATAGCCGCTCGCGCCTCGAGGATTCCTGCTCGTACTGTTTTATCCGGGAGATGTCGTAAGCTACGAGGACCAACGCCGTCGCGCCCGAATCGGCAAAGGTAAGGCGCGACCAGGCAACCAACAGCGTTCGCTGGTGACCGGCTACCGTCAGTGTGACCTCGCGTTCTCCGGACTCCGACGCAGTGTCGGTCAACCTGCCCATATCGAGATCACCTGAAGAAATAGTGTCTGACCACTTTCTTCCAACTAGTTCTCGAACTCCGACTGCCGCTTCAAAGGCGTGATTGGCGAACTGCACGTTGCCGGCCTGATCGATAACGGCGACCCCCGTCTGCATCTGCTCGAATATCCGGTCGGTGAGAGATTTGATGTGTGAAAACTCGCGAGATATCTCATGCCGTTTGCGCCGACTATTGAGATAGAGTACGACCGCTATCACCAGGCCGAACAGCGCCGCCGAGAGAATGATCATCTGTCGGTCGAAGCCGCGGGAGACCTCGGTGTAGCGCGTCAGCGAAAGACCAACGCGGAACAGGCCCTGTGGGTATTCGAGCGTTGAAAACGGATGCACCAATTCAAGGACCTTATTCCCCTGAAACTCGTATATGCGGCTGGAAGTCGTGTCAACCGTCAGTGCTTGCTGAAGAAAGGGGTCGGATTCGATCGCCAACAACGGACCAGGTTTCCGCGAGGCAAAGATGATCCCTTCGGTTGACTGGTAGAGGATGTACTCGACTCCCTCTTCCCGCGCCATGCGTTGGGACAAGTACCCGATCCCCGTTTGACGGAGCGCAGCTTGATACGCGCGGGCATCGCTGGCAATGATCGCCAATCGATCTTGCCTGTCGTTAAGCTGCAGATAATAGAGAGAAACCTCGCCGGTCGCCTGCTCGTCGAGCAGTTGAACGAATTGCGACGACGCGGTGACCGACAAGGTCTCTGCCTCAGATCTAACGAACGCGGGCAACGCTGAACGGCTATACGCCGCTATGGGCTGAAGGACTCCGCCGCTGTCGCGCGAATACAGCCATATACCGTGCAACTCATGAGTGGTCGCGAATCCGGTGAGCCCCGCCTGCGTTTGCAGCCGTACGTCATTGAGTATGGTCAGCGTCAGGTCGGCATAGCGTCGTTGAACCAGGCGGTCATAATACCGTTCGGCGTCAATGGCGTTTTGCGACGCCTCGGCAAGCGCGGTCGTAAACGCGGCCCCTTGCCTCACGAGTAATTCATAACTGTCATTGCGGCTCTTGCTGATCCCGACCCAGGTGATCACCAGTACAACAACGGCAATCGCTATGACAATGATTATGGCGAAACGCTGATCCAGACGGGATTGCGGGAGCTGAGTCGCATGCATGGACAAAAGCTATGGCGTCGGAAACAGCCCGGCAAGATAAAGTTAGGCGCGGACCAGTTCGGTTGGCGTAGTGTTGGCGGGCGTCGGTGCGGACTCGACCACGGTTCGCTCACAGCGAAAACGGCAGATGAATATCGCCCCGGCCTGATATCGGTAGCTGATTTCTCCGTGATGCGCGTCCATTATCCGCTTGCAGGTGATCAGGCCGATCCCATGTCCTTTGCGTTTGGTCGTAAACCGGCGAGCAAACAACGCCTCGATCTTGTCATCGGGCACGCCGTCCCCGTTATCGGCGACCGAAACCTGCGCGAGCTGTTCGCCGTTCACCATCAGCAGCTCAGTACTGATCGTAATAACCGGCTTCTCCCCCGCGGCCAAAGCGGCGTCGGTACCGTTATGTATCAAATTGACCAGCAGCTGTTGCACTTGGCCTGGATCGACGTCTATGACCGGCAGTTCGGAGCTGAGCGAAGTCTGGAAGTCAACCGTGTCGAACTTGTTTTGCGGCTTAAGGAACGCGACCACATTTTCGACGACCTGGTTGAGACTCGTTGGCTCCGGCGCCGCGTCGTCGCGGTGGGCATCCATGAGACCATCGGCAAAACGGGCTACCCGGTCCACCGTACCGCGCATCAGTTCAAGCTTCTTCTCGATCTTCTCGGGATCCCCCTTCTTCAGGAGGATAGGGAACAGTTCGAGATTCCCGGAAAGCACGGCAAGATAGTTATTGATCTCATGGGCGATGTCGCCGGCCATTTCTCCTCGAGTTGAATAGCGATCGAGCCGGATCATCATTTCCTGGAAACTCCGGCTCTCGGTAATATCATGGATGATGTAAACTGATGCCCAGACCTCTCCTTCGTCAGAATTGGTGGGTGTCATGGTAACCCAAACCGGAAAGGCTGAGCCATCCTGCTTCAGTCCGATCGCCTCAAACCCCTGCTTGGTCTGGTCCTGAGATATCGACGGGTCGAACGGCTGCTTAAAGAGCTCGCTGACATTCCTGCCCAACGCGCTTTCGGATGAGAATCCGAACGTCCGGGCGGCTTCCCGATTGAAAATGATAATCTGGCCGTCTTTGCCGGTCACGACTATAGCCGACGGTGAGCTGTCGATCAGGGTCGCCAAAAACTGGCGAGACTGAAGCAGTGACGAATTGATCTCGCGGAGCCGGTTATTATACGACTTCATCTCTTGCTGATTGGACCAGAGAGTTCTGGTCAATCGATTGAACGTATTACTGAGGACACTCAGCTCGATATCGCCTTCGGTCTCCAGTTGGTAATAAACCTCGCCGTCGGCGGTCTTCTCGAGGCGGCGAATGAGATGCACCAACGGCTGACGGAATCGCTTCCAAATGAGGTAAATGGTCAGCAGTGAGAGCAAAACCGATACGAGAAAAAGCAACAGCAGCGCGTACGTAACTTCCGAGCGACTGGAGATCAGCAGGTCGTGACTGACGGTCGCCGCGAAGACCGCGGGGATCCTGCTCTCGCTGTGCGGACGATAATAGACAATGTTCTGCTCCGCGTCATGGAGACTTGAGAGAATAAAGCCTGCCGGCTCAATGGAGACATATCGCAACAACTCTTCGCTGATACGCGGAGCGCTTCCGGCAAGCTGATCCGCCGCGGAGGTTGGCATCTGCGCGCCAAGCGCTTCAAGGCAGCGGACTGTTCCGTCCCCCTGAACGACAAACAGCGCCGCCGAAGTAATTCCGGCCGAGTTCAGCTGAAGCTCCTCACGAAACGTCTTGTCCGCCTGATCGCGGCCGGTCATGTCCCCCGCTTCGAATCGCTCGAGCAACCGATCGCCCATCTCGGCGACCAATCGCTGAGTCTGCGCGTCTGACTCGGAGTCGTTCTTGCTGGAATTGGGATAAAAAAGTATGAGGCCGAGCGCGGCAAATACAAAAAGCGCCTGGAGAATGATCAGATTCCCCAGTCGCGTAAGAAAACCGGAGCGAGCGACCAGATCGGTGCTTCGATTCGAGCGAAGTTTAGGTTTCGGGAAGAACCACATACCTGTTCGAGTATCGACAGATCGCGGCAAAGCTTCATCCTGGAGAATAGAGAGTTGGGCGCCGGTGTGCGGAAAATAAACAGGGAGTGGTGGAGGGGGGATGCCCGACTCTAACGTCAGGTGGCTGGCGAACCAGCGCTCACCACTCCCTTATCTATACGTGTCACAACCAGGCGAGTTAAGGAGTGATCTAGACAGACTAATATG
>JAMPYH010000212.1 GCA_023700785.1 Candidatus Zixiibacteriota bacterium | reverse complement strand
GATCGTAAAGTCGGTGAGCGGTGAGAGTCAGTGACGTCAGGAGCAAGCTCGGAAAGGTCCTGGGCGAGCGCAGGAACCGCCGCAACAAATCAAACAGATTGAGAATGATTTTGAAGGGGCGAGATTGCCACGACGCGCCGTCTCTTGAGTTTGTGGGAAACGAGGGGGCGTTGGAGCGTCCCCAATGACGTAACCCTCAGTGATTTGAAATACAGTAAGCGGCCTTGCTACTGCGTTGCCGGGTATCTGATCTCCAGTTCTTTCGCGAGGAAGGCGAGGACGTCGGCGTCGAGGGAGAGTTTTTCGTCGAACGACGAGCCGATGCCGTGGCCGGTGGTTGAGGTTGTCCGCATCAGGATCGGGCGCGATGACGTTGTCGCTTCCTGCAGACGCGCGGTCATTTTTCGCGTGTGGTACGGATCGACACGACCGTCGTGGTCGCCCGCGGTCAGCAATACCGCCGGATAGGCGGTGCCGTTTTTGACATTATGATATGGCGAGTAGGCGTAGAGCGCCTTGAATTGATCCGGGTCCTTTACCGTGCCAAACTCAGTGACGTTAAAGGCGCCGTTGGAATGCAGTTCGACGCGCAGCATGTCGCAGATACCGACCCGGCAGACGACCGCCGCGAAAAGCTCCGGATGTTGCACCAGCACCGCGTTGACCAGCAGGCCGCCGTTGGAGCCGCCTTCGATCGCGAGCTTGTTCGGATCGGTGTAGCCGTTTCCGATCAGCCATTGCGCGCAGGCGGCGAAATCATCAAAGACATTCTGCTTTTTGGTCAAATTCCCCGCAAGGTGCCATTCATCGCCAAACTCTCCTCCGCCGCGGATATTCGCGACCACAAACACGCCGCCCATGTCAAGCCAGAGGCGATTCCGCTCCGAGAAATAGGGAGCCTGGTTTGAGCCGTAACCGCCGTAGCCGTAGAGCAGGGTCGGGTTGTTGCCGTCCAGTTTGGTCCCGCGCTTGCGAAGGATATTGATCGGGACTTTGGTGCCATCCTTTGACGTAACGAACTCGCGCACAACTTCAGCGTCAGAGAAATCGGCCACGGTCGATTTTTTCATCGCGGTCGGCGTGACTTCGTTGTTGGTCGGGTCGAAGATATTCCAGGTGGGTGGCGTCAGGTAGGACTGATCGTTGTAGAGGATGCGGTCGCCATCAAGCCAGACCGGCTTCCCCACCGACGAGATCGGTTGTATCGGAACATCGGGTCGCTGGTTGCCGTCGAGGTCATACACCTTCAACTGATTCGGGCCGCCGGCCTGTTCGACAACGTAAAGGCGCGAGGCGGTCGGCAGGAAGTCGTTTAATACATATTGTGATTCTTTAATGATCGGTTTAGTCGTGGAAAGTTCAGTTTCGTTCAGCGACATCCGCAGCAGTTGTCCTTTGGGTGTATCTTTAAGCGAGACGAGATAGAGCGCCTGGTCAACGCCGAACGATGCTTTGGTGATCCGGTCGCTGAACCTGGTCAGCTGCGACCATTTCTTGTCAGGCGTGAAGAGGTAGTGCTCATACTCGCCGCCGTCGCCGTTGGAGACGGTCGCGAGGACGTGCTGGCCATCCTCGGAGGTTGCCAGTTGGATCTCAGCGATCCGGGGGAACTCCTTGCCGACCTCGTAGCGATCCTCAGAAAAGTCTGTCCCGAGTTTATGGAAATAGACCTGTTGATAGAAGTGGAGGTCTTCGTCGGCCCGTTCTCCCTTTTGCGGATAGCGCGTGTAGTAGAATCCGGAATTATCGGCGTTCCAGGCGACCGAACCGCCGGCAGTCGGGAAATTGACGCGGGGGATGGAGTCCGGCAGCTTGGCGCCGGTGGCGACATCAAAGATAAACAACGTGCCGTCCTCGGAGCCACGATACGAAAGCGAAACAGCGACAAGTTTCGCGTCGGAGGATGGCTGGTAGAAATCCATCGACGTTTGGCCGGTAGTGTCGAGAACATTCGGGTCGATCACGACCCGTTCGGTGGTGAGGTCGTTCGGATCGGTCAACGCGACGATGTACGGCTGCTGTTTGGGCGGCTGGTTCTTGATAGCGAACAGGAACCCCTTGATATATTTCAGCGAGTAGTAGCTTGAGGATTCGACGGAGTAAAAGCGATGCAGTTCCGCGCGGAGTGTTTTGCGCGACTCGACGGTGGAGAAATATTTTCGCGAGAACGCGTTCTGCGCCGCCATCCAGTCTTTCACCGCGGGATCTTCGAAGTTCTCCAGCCAGCGATAATGCTCGGTGACCGAGACACCGTGAAAGATGTCAGTGACCGTGTCCTGCCTGGTGGGAGGATATTGCGCGGCGACGGAAGCCGCGAAACTGACGATGAGCAATACGAGGGTGGCAAGTCTGAGACGCATGGGAAGCCTTTCCCGGCCGAAAGCGGCATTGTGGGTGAAAGTGGACATGATAAAAGTAAGCTCAGGCGGGAGGATTTGTCAAGGGAGGGAATGGGAAGCGGTGGCAGGCGCAGAGGGGGAGCATGGATCCCTGCTTACGCGGTCTGAGGCTCAATAGCTACGTGGTCAGCGAGTCAGGTTTTGGGCGCATCTTGTGGTGCGGGGTCGAGTAGGTCCTGGGCATCATCTCGAATATCGAGCGAGTTGAATCGGACCAGAAATAGTAGGCGCGATTTTCGTAGTCGATATGCGGCGACGATGCCGCCGGAACAAATCTCCGCAAGGTGACCGGGTCGGTCAGCGCGCCGCAGTAGGCGGTTGGATCGAGTTTGAACTTGATCCGCTCATCCTGGTCGGCGAAGAGAAAGGTCTCGTAGTTGAGCATGATGAGGTGTGCCGGTTCGATGGCGGCCATCCGCGCGGGGTCAAACAGGCTGACGACCGAAACGCCGAGCTCATTCAGATAACGGGTGGGGTCTTGCACGAAGACCGACTGGCAGGGAACTCAGCAAAAGCCAAGCGGTTTGCCGTTGACGAACAGCGGCATGAGCCGGGGGTTAAGGCTGACTTTGCGGACCGGGCAGCGGTCGTTGATCGTGATGTCGCCGTTGGCGTAACGCAAGCGGGGCAGTTCCACCATGCTGTCGGTATAAGCGGCGACACCGATATCTTCGACCAGGCGGGGAGTTTGTTCCTTGGCGCAGGCCGACAGGAGGCCGAGGATGAACAGGGCAGGCAGGAGATATCCGCGACGCATAATCGTGGTCCTTTTTAGTGCATGATTGAGTGAGCTGAAAGTAGTGGTTATACACTCTGGACGCAAGTCGGTTCTATGACGGCAGCGGGAGTGGAAGAGGCTGGATCTTCGCCTGCGCGAGATGAGGCTGGATGGAGTATTTTCGCGGCTGCTTGAACAGGTGACGAGGCAGCGTATCCACGAAACCCACTAGATGGGGCCCGGAGGACACCGAAGGGGTAGCTTGACGGGCTCAACTGTTTGGTATATCTTCCGATGCAGAGAATGGATACTCAAGGACCAGATCGCCGGGCACCGCATGACGCGCACGCGTCAGGCTTTCCAACCTCGGGTATAAGCAACGTGACCAGCCAACGCTACGATCTCAAAGTCTCAGTCGTCGTTCCCGCCATGAATGAGGAGGGGAATATCGACGAGTTCTGCCGTCTCTTTGACGAGATGCGGCGCAAGGCGCCGTTTGACGCGGAGCTGGTCTTTGTTGACGATGGTTCGTCGGACGGAACACGCGAGAAGATCATCGCGGCGCAGGCGAGCTACGCGTACCTCCGGCTGGGGGTGCATCATCGGAATCGCGGCCTGACCGAAGCGCTGCAAACCGGGTTCTCGATCGCGACGGGGGATGTGTTTGTGTTCTATCCCGCCGATCTCCAGTATCTCCCTGAGGATATTCCCGCGCTGGTGGCGCCGATAGCGCAGGGGGCGGATATCTGCACCGGCTGGAAGCAGGGAGAGTATAACAAGAAGTTTGTCTCCACGGTCTATAACGCGTTCTGCCGCTGGCTTTTTGATCTGAACGTGCACGACCTTAACTCGGTCAAAGCGTTCCGCCGCGAAGTGGTGGAGTCGATCTTCCTGCGCAAGGACTGGCACCGCTACCTGGTGGTGCTGGCCGCCAACGAGGGGTATCGCGTGGTCGAGGAGAAGATCCCGCTGTATGACCGGAAGTGGGGAAAGAGCAAGTTCTCGATCTTCCGGATACCGGTCGGTGTGCTGGATATGCTGGCGGTGAAGTTCCAGATCACGTTCGCGCGGAAGCCGCTGCTTTATTTTGGTTTTACCGGAGCGTTGCTACTGTTAGCGGCGTTTTTGGTCGGCGCGTACGCGGTCTATGAACGGTATGTTCAGGGGACCGGTCAGCGACAATGGCTCTATTTAGTGATCCTGCTCGCCTTCCTCGGACTGGGACTATTCATGCTTGGATTTATGTCCGAAGGTCAGACCGCCATGAAAGAAGAATTGGCGGATCTTCGGAAGAAAACCCAGCAGATCCTGGATGAAGTCAAGGAACGGGAGTCGGGGCGGTCAGGTCAGTGATTTGTCCATAACATCGGTATCTAGAGAGTGGCGGGTCACACGGCCCGCGCCCGATCCAGAACAGTGTTTGATCAGTCGCGTTGAATAGACCCCAAAGACACGCTTCTCAGCCAGCGGCCGCAAGACCCGCCATAACGATCTGAATTGGGTATCCCCAGTGCTTCGGATTTTCCCTCCAGCGCTTTTTCGATGCGGTACAATTAGGTTGCCTGAGAAAGCTGGTTTAGGTATGTTCCCGCCTGGCACGGTATCTCAATGACAGACAGAATCATGCAGGAGCCAAGCGATGGTGAAAAAGGGTAAGCCGGCCGCGGCGCCGAGGTCCGCCCGCAAAGCAACATTTGACGTGGAAGGTTCGCGCTGGTTTGTGCCGGTGATGTTCCTGGTGATCCTCGTCGCCCTGATGACGCTGTTCGGTGGATTCGTTTTCTCCGACAAAATGCTCGACAGTTCCGATACGATCCAGGCGGGGATGTTTTTCCGGTCGTTCATCGTCAACTATTTCAACGAACATGGTTCGATCCCGCACTGGAATCCGTACATTTACGGCGGGCTTCCGTATGTGGATGCCTTCCACGGAG
>JAMPYH010000211.1 GCA_023700785.1 Candidatus Zixiibacteriota bacterium | reverse complement strand
GATCTCGATGTCACCCCGTGGCCACGAGCCGTCGCTCGTGACCGCGACTTTCTAGGTATAATGTAATTCGTTGACATCAGTGAATCCATACCGCAAGATACAAGGTCGGGTTGAGCGCGTGTTAAAGCAGGAGAGATGAACGAGACGACCGGATTCTTCAAACAACCAAAACGAATTGATTCAGAGCGAAACCCGACAGCACCTATGAGCCGTAGGCGTAATTCGTATGTCGGTCCGAAATTTCCTCATTTCTTCGCCTCTGGCTTCAGCGATTTCAACAACTCCCGCGCGATCACCAACCTCTGGATCTCCGATGTCCCCTCGCCGATCTCGCACAGCTTGACATCCCGCCAGATCCGCTCCGCCGGATACGGGCCGGTGTAATAGCCGATCCCGCCAAGTATCCCGATCGCGGTCGCCGCGCACCGCGTGCCGACCTCGGAGGCATACAACTTCGCCATCGCGGACATATGCCCGAACGGCTTCCCGGCATCTTTCATCATCGCCGCCTCATAACAGAGCAGGCGCGCGGCGTTCAGTTCAGTCGCCATGTCCGCCAGCTTATGCTGGATCGCCTGGTTGTTCGCGACCGGCTCGCCAAACTGCACGCGATCCGCGGCATATTTGAGCGCGCAGTCAAAGGCTCCCTGCCCCAGCCCGATCGCCATCGCGCCGATCGAGATCCGCCCGCCATCGAGAGTCATCAACATCTGCTTGAATCCCTGCCCCACTTCGCCGAGCTGGTTCTCCACCGGTACTTTGAGATCGTCAAAATGCAAAAACGCGGTGTCTGAGCCGCGCAATCCCAGCTTGTTCTCTTTTTTCCCGACCGCGTACCCTTTCCATTCCTTTTCGAGAATGAAACAGGTGATCCGCTTATCCGCAGGATCCTCCGACGTACGCGAAGACGCGATGGTCGCGAATGCCTTGGTCGCCGACGTTATCCAGCACTTGGATCCGTTCATGATCCAATGGTCCCCCTCGCGGCGGGCCATCGTACGGGTCCCGCCGGCGTCGGAGCCGGCATCAGGCTCGGTCAGCCCGAACGCCATCAATTCTCCCTGCGCGGCGCGCGGAAGATATTTCTTCTTCTGTTCTTCGCTGCCGAACTTGTACACCGGCCAGGTGCCGAGTGAATTATGCGCGGCGATCGTGATGCCGGTCGAGCCGCAAACACGCGACAGTTCCTCGACCGCGATCGCGTACGTCGTGGTGTCGGTCGGGCGGCCGCCGTACTGTTCAGGGATCAACATCGACATCAGGCCGAATTCGGTCATCGGCTTAATATGCTCGGACGGGAATCGCTGCTCCAGGTCAAGCGTCACCGCCAACGGTTCGATCGTCTCGACCGAAAACGCCCGCACCTTCTCGCGATATTCTTCGTGGTGTTTGTCGAGCATGCTTAATCCTTCAACAGATCGCGTGAGATGACCATGCGCTGAGCCTCCGATGTTCCCTCGTACAGCTCAGTCACGCGCGCGTCGCGGAAATACCGCTCGACCGCGTATTCCTTGATATAGCCATAGCCGCCGTGGATCTGCACCGCCTGGTCGCAGACATAGTTCGCCATCTGTGACGCGAACAACTTCGCCATGGATGCTTCCCGCGGGCTGGTCTTCCCGTCATCCTTCATCTGCGCCGCGCGATACCCCAGCAGGCGGGCGGCATCGAGCCGCGTCGCCATATCCGCCAGTTTGAACTGGATCGCCTGGAAATTGGCGATCGGCTGATTGAACTGCTTGCGGATCTTGGAATACTTGAGCGCTTCGTTCAGCGCCGCCTGCGCGATCCCGATCGCCTGGAATGACACGCCGATACGGCCAGAGTTGAGGATCGAGACCGCCATCCGGAAGCCGTCCTGAAGTTCACCCAGCAGATGATCTTTGGGTACCTTCACATCAACGAACGTTACTTCGCGCGTGTCCGACGCTTTGATCCCGCACTTTTTTTCGGGCTTACCGAGCATGATCCCTTTGGACGTCGCATCTACGACAAAGCAGGAGATCCCTCTGCGGTCTTCTTCCGGCCGGGTCTTGGCGAACACGATGAACACGCCGGCATAGACCGCGTTCGTCACAAACGCTTTAGTGCCGTTTAACAGCCAATGATCCCCCTTATCCACTGCAGAGGTCGTCAGCGACGCGACATCCGTCCCGGCATTCGGTTCCGTGACACAGTACGCGCCGATCTTCTCCCCTGACGCCATCGCCGGGAGATATTTCGTCTTGAGGTCTTCGGAGCCGAACTCCTTGATGATCTCACAGCAGAGGGAGTTGTGCACCGAAAGCATGATGCCGAAACCGGCCGACGCCGCGCAGAGCTCTTCGAGGACCCCCATAAAAGTGACCGTTTTCTGCCCCAGGCCGCCATATTCTTCCGGAACCGTAAAGCCGAAATAACCAAGCTCAGCGCATTCCTTTATCAGTTCTGCGGGAGTCTTTTCATGTTCATCAAATGACTCGGCATGCGGATAGATACGCTTGTCCGCAAGGTCGCGCGCCATCTGTTTGAATTCAAGATCTTCGTCGGACAAATTAAACTGCATGTATCCCTCTTATGGATAGGTATAGAAGCCACGGCCGGATTTGCGGCCAAGATAACCGGCCTGAACCATCTTGCGAAGGAGCGGACAAGGACGATATTTCGGATCACCCAGACCCGAGTGCAAAACCTCAAGAATAGACAGGCAAACATCGAGGCCGATAAAATCGGCAAGTTGCAGCGGACCCATCGGGTGATTCATCCCCAAACGCATCACTTCATCGATCGCTTCGACTGTTCCAACCCCCTCCATATGCGCGTAGATCGCCTCGTTGATCATCGGCATCAGGATGCGATTGGCGATAAAGCCGGGGAAATCATTCACCTCAACCGGCGTCTTCCCCAGTTTGCGCGAAAGATCCGAGATCAGCGCGTACGTCTCATCCGAGGTCGCGATCCCGCGGATCAACTCGATCAGCTTCATCATCGGGACCGGATTCATGAAGTGCATCCCGATGAACTTGTCAGCTCGCTTGGTGCTGGCGGCAAGCTGCGTGATCGGCAATGACGACGTATTCGACGCAAAGACCACCTCCGGCGGGCAGGCCGCTTCGAGCCGCCTGAAAATGTCCAGCTTGACCTCGAGATTCTCCGTCACCGCTTCGATCACCAACTGGCTCTCTTTCGCGGAATCCAGATCCGTGGAGGTCTTGATCTTCTTCAGGGTCGAGTTCTTGTCGTCCTCGGAAAGCGCTCCCTTCTTGACTATCCGTTCGAGACTCTTGGTGATATTCGAGAACGCGCGGTCGAGAAACTCCTGCTTTAAGTCAACCACGGTTACGTCAAAGCCGCACGACGCGAACACCTGGGCGATCCCGTTCCCCATGGTGCCGGAGCCGATCACGGTCACTTTTTTGATATCTTCCACTTTCATCTTGTCATCCTTCCCGGTAAGGATCAAACTAATTCGATCGCCAGCGCGACCGCGTTACCGCCGCCCAAACAAAGGGTGGCAAGACCGTTCTTTTTGCCGCGATCCGTGAGCGCGTAGATCAAAGTCGCCAGGATGCGCGTCCCCGAGGCGCCGATCGGGTGCCCCAGCGCGACCGCGCCGCCATGCACATTGACCCGATTCCAGTCCCAGCCAAGTTCTTTGCCGTCGGCCAAAGCCTGCACAGAGAACGCTTCGTTCGCTTCGATCAGGTCAAAGTGATCGATCTTGACATTCATCTTCGACATCAGCCTCTGGACCGCGTAGATCGGCGAGAAAAACAGCAGTTCCGGCGGTGTGCCGGCCACCGCGTACTCAACCACGCGAGCCAGCGGCTTGAGGTTTTTCTTCCTGAGGTACTCCTCCGAGACAACGACACAGGCGGCGGAGCCGTCATTCAGCCCCGGCGCGTTGCCCGCGGTCACGGTACCATCTTTTTGGAACGCCGGCTTCAGCTTGGCCAGGCTCTCGGCGGATACTTCCGGCCGCGGAGCTTCGTCCTTGAGGAACTGCACCGGATCCCCTTTTCGCTGAGGCACCGGAATAGCGAAGATCTCGCCGGCAAATTTGTTCGCCCCCCAGGCGGCGATCGCCTTCTTGTGCGAATTAAACGCGAACTGATCCTGCTCTTCTCGCGAGATCCCGGCTTTGACCGCGGTCAATTCCGCCGCGCCCCCCATATGCCAATCCTTGAATGAACACCAAAGTCCGTCCGTGATCATGATATCTTCAAGCTTCTGGTGACCAAACTTGGTTCCCTGCTTGGCGCCACGAATCACGTATGGCGTTTGCGACATTGATTCCATCCCGCCCGCCACGATGACATGCTGATCACCGGCGCGGATGGACTGCGCGGCAAGCATCACCGCTTTGAGACCCGAACCACAGACCTTGTTGATCGTCATCGCCGGCACCTCGGCGGGTATCCCGCCATGTATCGCCGCCTGTCGGGCGGGAGCCTGACCGGAACCTCCCTGCACGACTTGCCCCAGGATCACTTCGTCGATCTCGGCGGCATCAATGCCGGCCCGTTTCACCGCCTCGCGGACCGCGTGCGCTCCAAGTTGCGGCGCGGTCAGCGAACCGATCCCGCCATGCAAAACGCCTATCGCGGAACGACAGGCTGATACGATATATGCGTCATTACGACTGGCCATCTGGCTCTAACCTCCTTAGGGAAACCATCAATCGATTTTTTAACCCTGATATATACCAAACGTTTCCCGCCAAATCAAGCGAATCGGTTCACAAAGACGTATAGCCTGTATGGCCCCATCAGACCTGGTTTTTATCTTTACATATAGTGGCGCCAAAAGTACGTTTTTGACTAGGATCTGCCAAGCGGCGGGTCCCAAAAACGAATCGAATTAGGGTTAAATAGACCCCACTTTCTTAACCATGGAGGTTTTTGTGAAGAAAGTTCTTTGGATGGTAACGCTCGTGTTGATCATGGCTCTTGCCGTGAACGCGCAAGACGCCGAGAAAAAAGTAAATCTCTATCTTGGCGCCGGCGCCGGTCTCCCGATGGGTGACTTTGGCGACGCCTATGGTACTGGCTTGCATGGAATGGGTGCTGTCGGGTTCAAAGTTGCCCCTACATTCCAGGTCCGCG
>JAMPYH010000210.1 GCA_023700785.1 Candidatus Zixiibacteriota bacterium | reverse complement strand
TCGCGCTGGGACCATCGGGACATTCGTTCATGCATGGTCAACGCTTCGCCAATGTCCCCAACGTGATGGAGTATATCAAGACGCTCAAATCAGGGAGCCGACCGGTTATTCCGGATGAGTCCGATATGAATGACCGAATGACCGAGGCTATCATGCTGGGGCTGCGAACCTCGCGCGGCATCGACCGGCACCAGTTCGCGGCGCGTTACGGCCAGACGCTGGACGCTCAGCTTGATCCGCGGCAATATGAACTGCTGGTTGAGTCCGGTCATGTGCTGCAGGAAGAGAATGTGCTGAAATTGTCGGAAGAGGGGATCTATCTGGCCGACGAGATCACGCGGCGACTGCTTAAATAGCGTGGCGACATCACAGCGCGCGGATGTTTTCCATCGGCGCCCAGCCGCGCTGATGTGATTCGGTCTCACAGAGATACCAGCCGGACACTTCGTCAATTCTTGTAAGCCGCTGCCCAACCTCGACAGATAGCTCCATCGCGTTGTAATCACGCTTCAGGCGGCCGGATTCGCCGTCAATCTCGAGATACGCGATCGGCACCCAACTGCTGACACCGGCGACACTGGTGCACCAAACCCATCCGGGGAAATCGATATCTTCCGGCCCGACAGACAATGTCTCTCCCATGCTGGCGTCGATCGCTTTGGCGTATGACGCGGTGTGGGAGGCGGTGACAATGAGGGCAGTTGGTTCGGTCATGTCTTAAGCTACCAACGCCCGCGGCGAGATGCCGCATTAAACTGTGACCATGATTCGATTATTCTCGCATCCTACTGAACTACAACGACATACAAGGACAATTCGAGTCCTCATCTTTCTCCGCGCGTCAACTTTGCTGTAGGCAAAAGCGACCGGGCGGTTATATTAGTGAGTTGGCTGGATGCTCGTCGGCCGTCGTGATTATCGTGATATTTCGATTGCTTAACTCGCTAAGGGAATATGTTGAACGGACGATTCACTCTCTCCACCATTGGCGTGGCTCTGTTGCTGTTGTTCGCGGGAGCATCTGGCGTTTCCGCGTCCGACATCTCCGCGCCAACGGCCCCCCAGCTTGCACTGCTTAAACATCAGATAGAGATAAATCGACCGGCGTTTAGTCCCTCCGAGGAGGCCGCCGCCTGTTCGCTCAAAAATCATGTCCCGACCGCGCTCGCCTATTATTCCGGCATCCAGACCGGATTCCGATTCGCGTCGTACATGAATCCGGTCAATTGCGCCGGTACCGAAGATTACCCCTACGGCATCTACTTTGTGTCATTCCCGCTTTTCCATTTTGAAGGAGCCGAATGGCCGCTTGGGTTGAATCTCGAGATCTGGAGCGCGACCACGGACTCGTGCGAGGGTCCGCAGACAAAATTATTCAGCAAACACTACTTCGTTGATTCCTCTTCGTTCGCGGCGCCAAAAGTCGGCGTTTTGCGGCTTGATGATCCGGTCTGTGTTGACGGTCCATTTTTTGTGTCAGTCCAGTACGACGGAAGTACCGCCGGACCGTACCCCTCAGTTCTGCTTGATACGGTTGTGCCTCCGGTCCAGTGTGTTAACTGGGGATATCGCAATGATCAGTGGATGGATTGGCCAACGTTCTGGACCAGTCCCGTCGCGGGGAATTTTATGGTCTGGGTGGATGGCTACACCAATTCAAATTTCTGCGCGACGACCGAAGATACAGTCCGCACAATCGAAGGGCTGCATACTCAACTTGATTCGCTCGCCGGTCGGCGTGTCTCCGTGGTCGGATATTACAGTGACAACGCCGAAGGGAGGCTGTTCTCGTTCTATCCGGATTATCTGGGGAATAGTCCTCTGCCCCCGCGAACCGACGCGTTACTTATTGGACCGCAGCCGCACGATAGTTTCGCCGGAGCGTTGGTCAGGGCAACGGGTTATCTCCAGGCGGATCCCGATCCGCATCCCATCAGCCCGCTGGATAGCGTCGAACTGTCACTGTACGTGACTCAATGCGAGAAGATCATCGACCCGCCGCCGTATCCCGAAACCTCCGGCGACACCACGTTTTATTTCCCCGATCCGGATATCTGTCAGTCCTATCGGGTCGCGATGTTGCTTGGCGGCGGCCCCAACGCGGCGAACGACCATCGCCGCTACTGGACCGAGCTGGTGATGGGATACAACAGCCTGCACGTTCCGAATTACTATTGCCCGGAGAATGTAATTGTCTTCTATGGCGACGGTATCTCAAAGGACCCCGCCGCCATCCCGCAATCGGCGATGCGAACGTACTCGGAGACTGTGGTTGATTCTGTGGTGGATGCATTGTCAAGAGTGTCGGCCGATCGCGTCAGGATCGGCCAGGGCGGGATCCAGCTCCAGATCCTGATCTCGGGTCAGAGCTCCTCAACGGGACTGATGACGGTCGGCGGAGCTGTTATCTCGCCCGGCGAACTGCACACATGGTTGCAACAACTCCTGGATTCTTCAGCCAGCGTCAATCTCGATATCACGACCTCTTATGGCGGAGTTTTCGCCGAGGCATTGCTGTCACTCGAAGCGCAGTCGTACCGACGACTACACGTTTCAACCGCCGCCGGAAACGGCCGTGCCTGGTCGGCGGCCAATTGCTCGCCGTTCCTCCAGACCTATCGCGACACGCTTCAGAATAACTGGACACTCAGCGCCTATGCCGCGGCTCTTAACAGTTCTGAAGATCTCGCCGACTCCCTGCGCACTGCGTTTGTTGCGCTGAACAATGCCGCGCGAACCTGGTTGCTGGCGCATGCGCCGGGCACAGTCAACGACAGTGTCCGAGCCAAGATCGTGAACGACACCCTGGCGTTGAACTCCCGCGCCGCCGAGATCGCGGCGATGCTGGCGGATGTTGACGGCCGCCCCTGGCTCTGGGAACGCGATCTGTCTTCAGCGTATGGCACCTGGCGTACATTTGTCATTCCTGAGCATGGCCAGGCGACGTTCGAATTCGTTGGTGATACGTCGGTTTCGGGAAGTGTGACTGTCTATGAAGATACGGTCGCAGGCGGCGACAACACCCTGATCAAACGCGCGGTCTGGAACTGGAACATCCCCGGTTCGGCGGAATACACGTTTGGCGACTCTGCCCGACATTTCCCGGGAAGGCAGAACGAAAAATCGGTCCTCTGGGTGCATCCAGATGAAGCGCCGTTCACCTACACCGCAATACTTCGCACCTCCCAACCCGAGCCTTTCTCAAACTCAGATTCGTACGACCTGCCGGGATTTTCGGTCGCCGGAGTGGGCTACGGACACGATTTCATGAGTGTTTCGCCCGCCTCCATAGACACTGCTCCCAATAGTGAACTTCCTGGGCTGGTGCTTAATTCAGTTCCCGCCAAGTGGGGAACGTGTGGATGCACCGAACTGGTCAGCCAATTCACGGTTCCGTTGATCTCGTCGTATCATGCCGATATGGAAGTACGTGTGGTCGTCTATCAGGTGCAGGCTCCAGGCTCGATTCAGATAACAATTCCCGGCGCGGCGACGCCGTTTGGGTCGATCCCCGTGTCTTCCGCTGGTGTCTATCGATTTGATTGTGGCGCGTTTGCCGGCACCGGACCACAAGAATTGAAATTCACCGTCACTACCGGCTGTTTTATCGTCGATGCGTTCAGCTTGCGGTCAACCGTGATCGACCCGCCAAGTTGTTGTCAGGGGACTACGGGGAATATCAACGCGGTCGGGTCGATCGACATAAGCGACTTATCGCTCCTGATCAGTTATCTCGTCGCGGGTAATTCAAGTCTCCCCTGCATGGCCGAGGCAAATGTCAACGCATTGGGGAGCGTCGATATCTCGGACCTGAGCATGCTCATCGCCTATCTCGTCTCCGGCGGCGTGACGCTTCCTCCCTGCCCGTAATAACATCGACTCTTCAGTATTGGCATCCTCCTATACCCTTTGCCTGCATAGGTACACCCTCGAAATGCGCAGGATGATCTCAATATCATAAGCGATTCGATTCTCCGTTTGAGCGTCAACTGCACCAATTGTAACGGGTTAACCTGGAACCACCCAATCCCTCATATTCCGGCATGGCGTTTACGTTGTGGCCTGGTGAGATAATTATGGAAGCTGCCCTATCCACCATCTACGCCAACGGATCGCTGATCCTGATGTCCGGTCTGATCGCCGCGGCGCTCTTTTTTGTGATGGTGGGACTCCGCGAACTTCGCGACGAGCAGATGGAAGGTTTCCTCTACATCGCCCTTGGCTTCTTCTTTTTTGGCGCGCACTTCTACTACATCCTGAATCTGCCCGACTCGACGCCCATGGGTGGACAGGAGTCGATTGACCGCGTCTGGGGTTGGCTCGCGGTGATCTTCGCCCCCGCCCTCATCGGTCTGTTTCTCGGCATTGGGCTGTACAATTTCGTCATTACCCAGGTCAAACTCGGCCTTACCAAGATGTTTTTTGGCTTTTCGCTGATCGCCTATCTCTATTTGCTGGGAGGCGGCTGGGCGGTCGATGTGAAAGGGATCTTGACGGTCGTCTGGACCATGGTCTGGTTTAATGTCGAACTCGAGGCCGCGTCGTAGATCCCTCTTTCCTAATTCGATCTGACATTGGTCAATGCCGGTGCGCGGAGGCTGGCCCCGTATGCGCCGATTCTATGGCCGCGGCTGCGGCGATATTCTCTACGTAATGCATGTATGTCACGTACGCCGCCACGAACGACCTTCCCGCCTCGACATTGTGATCCTTGTGTGCTTTCGCCGCGGACACTTTCTCAAAGCGCGACCGGATCCCCTCGGCGACTTCAGCGGTGACCTCCGCGATCAACGCGTCAACCGATCTGGATTCAAGCGACTCGTCTGCCAGCTTGACGGCCGGTTCCAGCTCGGTGCCGGCTGGCTTGACTCCGGTGTACGGCGCCCCTTCGCCCGCGCGATGCAATCTGACGAGCGTCTCAAGAAAGTACCGGTCGGCAAGCTCGCGACTTGATTCCGATTTGCTTCGGACTTCGAGCACATGATTAAATACGGCGTTTAATTCGGCCTCGGCGTCAGGCATGATCCATTTGAGCGCCGGAGTGATATCTCCCGATGTAAGGGCCATTTTGCCGTCTGCGACGGTGGGACCGTCCATGGTGTCACAGTGCG
>JAMPYH010000209.1 GCA_023700785.1 Candidatus Zixiibacteriota bacterium | reverse complement strand
GGGACGATCGGTTTATCGGGATAAAAGGATGGTTTGAGTTCGGGAATCACGCGGGCTTTGATCTTCGCGGGGGCATAATCGACCAGCGGCGTACGCTGATCATCATAGAATCGAGGCACGTAAACGGATACAACTCGACGGACCAGCGCTTCGAGCTTGTCAACGCGAGATCTTCCCCGCATCTCGCCAATGATCGCCAGCATTTCCGGCAGACCATCCTCGGCATCGCCAACGAATACTACATCAACAAAATCAGCGATCGGTTCGGGATTATAGACGGACGGCCCGCCCGCGAGTATGAGCGGGTCGTTATCGGAGCGATCTTTGGCGCGAAGCGGGATCCGAGCGAGATCCAGCATCGAAAGAAGATTGGTGTACACGGTTTCATCGACCAACGTGAAGCCGATAGCGTCGAACTCTCTCGCGGCTCGCCAGCTCTCCAGAGAAAACAGCGGAAGGTCCTCTTTGCGCAGGAGCGCTTCGGCGTCGCGGTCAAACGCGAACGCTCGCTCGCAGAGAAAGCGATCATCGCTATTTATGATATGATAGAGCGTTTGCAGGCCGGGATAGGAATGGCCGATCTCGTATTTGTCGGGATAACAATGAAGGTAGGAGACGCGGCCGGTTGGGTCCTTGACGATCTGCCCGACTTCGCCGCCGGCGTATCGCCCGGGTTTGATGACAAATGGAAAAAAGCGCTGCTCGAGGTCTTGTTTTAACATAATATGTGCTACGGAATCAGGTTGCCCGAATGGCAAGCATAACCAATCGGACGACCATCAGCAAGCGGGAAAGCGCCGGTTATTCGAGAGTCAAGTACGGGACTGCATCCACCGCGAGTTCTCCCGCGCCGAACTTCTTGAAGCGGAAATATCCGGCGGCGGCGATCATCGCGGCATTGTCGGTACAGAGCGACAGTTTGGGGAAAAAGAACCGCTTTCCCACTCGGGACAGCTGCTCGGCCATGAGGACACGCAGGCGGCTGTTTGCCGCGACGCCGCCCGAGATGGTAACATCGCGCAAACTCTTCTCCTGCGCGGCGCGAAGCGTCTTTTCCACCAGCACGGATACGACTGCTTCCTGGAACGAGGCGGCGATGTCCGCCTTATGCGCGATAAACTCTTCGTCGGAAAGCTTCTCGATATACTGCGCGACGGAGGTTTTAAGTCCGGAGAAGGAGAACTGATACGGTTCGCCCAATACCGCGCGGGGAAAACGATGATATTCCCGATTACCCTGTTGAGCAAGACGGTCGATCTGCGCTCCTCCCGGATAACCGAGTCCCATTACCTTGGCGACCTTGTCGAATGCTTCGCCCGCGGCATCATCCCTGGTCTTCCCCAACAGCGTGTAGTCGCCAAACTCTTTCACTTCGACCAGCATCGTATGGCCGCCGGAAACTACCAGCGTGAGATGATGCGAATCAAGTTCGGGATGTTCGAGCAGATTGGCGGCAAGGTGACCTTCCATGTGGTTGACCCCAATGAAAGGGATCCCCGACGCGAACGATAATCCTTTGGCATAGGTGAGTCCGACCAGCAACGGTCCCACCAGACCCGGTCCCATGGTGGCGGCGATGAGATCGATCTGCTCGAGCCTGACCGATGCTTCGCTCAGCGCCTGCTCGTAGATCGGCACGATCGTCTTGATATGCTCACGACTGGCGACTTCCGGGACCACGCCGCCAAACCGGCTATGGATCACCTGCGATGAGATGATATTGGAGAGAATACGCTGACCATCCTCGATCACCGCCGCCGAGGTTTCGTCGCATGATGTTTCAATTCCGAGTACGAGCATTGGGAGATGCCAGAATCCTTACAGAGTCTTCGGAGACAGTTTTGACGCGGAACGCGGCGGGACAATCCACCGACACGGCGGCCATCCCCTCGCGGGTCATCTTGCGATAATCCACCGCCGCCGCGAGCGCGTTCCTGTTGAGCAATTCAATATCTTCAGGCGGCCCGGTCAGTTCGACGCGAACCACGGGTGGATTAGTGCGGACAGTATGGTCGGGCGGGGCGTTATAGACGGCGATCGCGAGATTGTCATAAACGCGCGTTTTGACCGGCACGACATCAATACGGAGAGTGACCGAATCCGGCTCAACCCGCATTCCCAGCAATTTGGGAACGGCGATCCTGGCGCGCACCGTGACGCTGCTGCGCAAGCCGGTCAGTTCTTTTGATTCAGTCAGCAGGGATGAATACTGCCGCACGACCGAACCCGGACCGGTCAGCGTGGCGCGTTCGGGAGTCGCCTCGATCCGACGGCTGACCGCGAAGCCATCTTCGGCCGTGGCGATGATGGTCGGCGTGATCGGAAGCTCGACGGTCTCTTTTGGTTCAATCTCGATCTCCCACTGCGAAGGGGCGAGCACTTCTTCCACCACGACATTCTTACGCGGCGTATCGAGCTGGACGATCTCGGGAGAGAGGATGAGCGAATGATGTCCGGCCGGCATTTTTGAGATGTTGATCCGAATGCCGTTTTCTCTCCACGCGCTTTGCACGAGCTGTTTTCCCTTTGCCGAGACCTGGATATACAGCGAGTCCGGCGGCATGGTGGCGAGTGTCAGGTCATCACGCAGATCCACATCGACCACCGGCAGGGTGACTTCATAGCTGTAATTCTTCTCCGTGACCACATGAAACCAGACGATCAGTCCGATCAGCAGAGCCAGTAACTTGAGCCAGAAGTTGTTGAGTATCATTCTCATAGCCAATGCGCGCGATCTGGTGATGGTCGGCGCGACTGAAAACTACGGTAATCGAAGGTGGGAATCAACAGATTATTCGGCCGGCTCGTGGATCAGTCCACCCGATCGGGATTATTCCAGAGGAAGCGGGTCAGCCCTTTGTCGGTCCCGATCCAGAGGTAGTCGCCGTCAAGATGCAGCGCGTACACGTAGGTTGACGCGATCCCATCCTCGATGGAAAAATCACGGGTCCTGAGCTCCTCGTCGTCAAGGAAGATCATGGTGATCCCGGACTCGTTCGAGATGACCGCGATCCGGTCGTTGACATCCATGACTCGGCTGTCAAGTTTGCGCGAACTGACGCGATACGGGGTGGTCGAACCATCCTCCAGGTCAAGGCGCACCAGGCCGTTATCGGACGCGAACCAGATATAAGTGCCATACTTGTTAATATCAAAAACGCGATTGAACAGTACCTGATCGGGATCCTGATAACGCTGGAGTTTTCCCGTTTCCAGAGACAACCGGTACGCTCCCACGTTTGACCCGATCCAGAGATAACCGTCACTGGTGGTCAGGTCATAAATGATGTTGTTGAAGAACTGCCGGTGAGCGACAGAGCCGACGGAGTCCCGGGATATCTCGTAGAGGAGCAGTCCGCCGGTCGTCCCGATAAAGATGCTGTCCTGACCGACGGTCTGCAGACTCGTGATATTGTCATCGGCGAATCCGCGGCGCCGGTCGATACGCTTATCCACCAGTTGGGTCGCCCGATCGATCAACAGCATGCCGGTTTCAGTCCCGACAATCAGATACCTCTGATTGCCGGTGAGACAATTGATATTGACCGCGGGAAGATCCGGATGAATCCCCGTCTCCAGAAATGTGAATCGGTTCTCCTCACGGTCGATACCGGTGATTCCGGTGCGGCGGCTGTTGAGCATCGGGCCGCTCACCCAGAGAACGCTGTCTTCATCGTGCAGCGTGTATGCGGCGCTCTGCAGCAGACCGTACGGAAGCAATTCAATGTTCTTCGACCCCGTACCCGCCCTGGCGGCACCATACCCCCAGGTGCCGATCCAGAGATTCCCCGCGCCGTCATCCACCAGGTCGGAAAAAGTAAAGGACCGGCTATCGGCGTCAACCATGGTGCCGTTGCCGAGATAATTAAAGCCGAACGGCGGAAACATGATCGTCGGCGCCGGGAGATGTTTGTCATCGCTGTCAATGGGAGGCAGTTCCATCGCCGACAGCCAGCGCTCGAAGGTAAAGTTGTATTCATACAGTCCGCTTGACTGTTCGGCATAGAGGTGCTCGTCAAAGCGATCGACCCAGATCCGTTTGATATCGGTCCCCCCGAGACCATCCGCGCCGGTAAGCGGTTCTTCCCACTGGTTGGTCAGCTTGTTGTAGATGATGATGCCGTTAGTAGTGGCGAAATAGACCTTCGCCCGCGAGGTCGCGATGTAATTGATGTACTGAAAGCCTGCGAGTGTCATCGCCTGGTTATCCGGGCGAAACGCGCCGGAACCCGACGTGAGCAGCAATAAGAGCAAGAGCGCGAGGCAGACGCTTGAGTATCGGCAAGTCATTTCAGGCTGCCCTCGGTGAACGTGAGCGCGGTATAGGCGAGCAGGGTGGCGCCATACAGCAGCGCCTCTTCGTCGGCGATGAACCTGGGCGAATGCCACGGCTGATCCGCTTTGAGTTTCTTGTTCATGACGCCAAGGCGAAACATCGCGCCGGGAACATGCTTGAGGTAGCAGGCGAAATCTTCGCCGCCCATGGTCGGATTCGTGCGCACCACTTTCCCCTTTCCGAAAAGCGACGAAAAATTGTTCTCGTAGATCCGATTGACCGCGGGGAGATTGGTGAGCACCGGATAGCGGGCCATCGGAATGATCTCGCAGGTCGCTCCGCGCGCTCTGCTGACCGATTCGGCGGTTCGCTTGATCAACGCGGGCACCTGTTTTTCGGTGTTCGGCGAAAGCGTCCGCGCGGTGCCGATCAGTTGCACTTTGTCGGCGATGACATTGCGCGCGATGCCGCCTGATATACGGCCGAATGTTATCACCACAGGTTCGACCGGATTGGTCTCGCGCGAGACTACTTTCTGCATTGAGTCAATGATCTCGGCGGCGGTGGTGATCGCGTCAACCGAACGGTGCGGATGCGCGGCATGCCCGCCTTTGCCGTGCACGATCAGGTCGAAGTCATAGACGGAAGCCATGGTGGCGCCGTCGCGCAGGCCGATCTTTCCGGTGGGAACCTCGGGATCGACATGCAGACCAAAGATAGCCGCGACATTTTTGAGCGCGCCACTGGCGATCATCGGTTCCGCCCCGCCCGGCGGCACTTCTTCGGCCGGCTGAAAGATAAAACGAACTTTTCAGTGCATCCGGTCACGCATCGACGATATCAGTTTGGCCGCGCCGAGGATGGTGGCC
>JAMPYH010000208.1 GCA_023700785.1 Candidatus Zixiibacteriota bacterium | reverse complement strand
CCGGTCACATTGAGAGTCGTCCGGCACATATCCAGGATCCGATCTACACCCAGGATCACCGCGATCAGCGCGGGATTGACATTGATCGTCGCCAGCACCAGGATAATGAACGGAATTGAACCCGAGGGGACCCCGGCGGTCCCGATCCCTCCCAAAATCGCCAGATAGGCGACCAGTATCTGCTGTCCAAAACTTAGGTCGATCCCCGACAACTGCGCCAGAAACAGCACAGTCACTCCTTCGTACAGCGCGGTTCCATTCTGGTTGGCCGTCGCGCCGACGGTCAGCACAAAGTTGGTGATATTCCTCGGCACGCCAAGCTGCCGCTCGGTTTCAGCCAACGCGGTCGGCAAGGTAGCGTTCGATGACGAAGTCGAGAAGGCTGTCAGCATCACCGTCTTGATCCGCTTAAAATAATCTATCGGGTTCATGCGTGACAGCCACGCGATAGAGATCGAATAGACACCAAACATATGCAGCGACAAACCAAGCAGCACGGTAACAATGAACCAGCCGAGGGCCTGCAAGAGGTCGATCCCGAACTGCGCGATATTATTGAACAGCAAACAGGCGATGGCAAACGGCGCCGCGAGCATGATAATATCTATCAGCTTTGCTGAGAGCTGGAAGAGCGATTCGAGCATTTTGACGAATGGCGCGCTGATAGTCGGCGGCACCAGCGTTGCGGCGATCCCAAGGATAAGCGCGAAGAACATCAAATGAAGCATGTTCGGCGTTTCCGATGCCACCGCCGCTATCGGATTGGTCGGCACGATCGTCTTGACGACCTGCATCAGCGGCGTGTCGCCGGCCTTCTTCTGAACAGCCTCTATCCGCTTTGATGCTTCGGTCCCGTAACGCTCTTCGAGCGCCGATGCCGTGGCCGCGTCCACGCGGGACCCCGGCTTGATCGTATTGGCCAGCGTGAGGCCGATCATCACGGAAATGGCGGAGATCACAAATGTGTACGCGAATGACTTGAAACCGACTCGGCCGAGCGTTCGAAGATCCCCGATTCCCGCTACTCCCACCACCAGCGATGAAAAGACCAGCGGCACTACCACCATCAGCAGGAGCCGAAGAAACAGCTGACCGATCGGCTCCGTGACATGGGCGATGATCGCCGCGACACCTGGGTCGGAGCCGCCGACTGCCAGATTTACCGCTACTCCAGCCAGCACGCCAATAGCCAGCCCCCAGAGGATATTGACATGGTGCGGTCGTTTGCGTCGCTTGCTCATCGCTAAGTGCTTGTTACTTGATTAGTTGCCGAAAAATGTGGATTTCTGCCGGCCGACGCAAGATAAACTGTCAAAAGCAGCTCATTTTTCTGGAACTAACTTATGCATTCATGCGTATATATCTATGAATATGACACATCAGCGCGACATAGAGATCCTTCCGTCCGCCATGCGGGCGATGGCCGACCCCACCCGGCTCAAGATTCTTTTGATGCTGGAGGGAGAACCGCGGACGGTCGGGCAGATAGTGTCGTTCTTCAACCTCTCACAGCCGACTATAACGCGACACCTGCAAACTCTGTCAGCGGCCGGACTGGTGATTCGCATACGCCAGGGGCAAAAGGTGGTCTATCAGCTGAATGCCGAGAATCTAAAGTCGTTTTGTGTCGATCTGGTCGCGAGTTTCCCCTGCTGCTGCATCACGGTCAAGCCGCGCCAGCCTATCGAGAGAATCGCAAAGAAACCGGGAAAGCGATCCGAGCATGCTCATATCAAGAGAAAGAATGATCCCAAACCTAAAGGAGACCGACCATGATGCGTTATGCCATTCCGCGCGTCGCTCATTGCTGCGGCGGTTCGTAAACATAGTCCTGGGCAGGACAATAATCGGCCCATCTCCGGCGGTCGAAGCGCCGCCGGAGAACCAAAATTTTCGCGGGCGGTTCTCAGAAGCAGAGGGAATCGCCCGCGCTCTTTTACCGGTTTAGGCGATGTCAGACGCGACTTCTTTTTGCTTGGACATGCCGTCGGCTCCGCCTAGACTATCCTCCATGAATCCCAAACCGTTGTAATCTGAACTCGCGGAGTGAGAGCATGGCGACCAGATCCAAAGTTTACGACTGGACTCAGTTCACCGAGAAGATCGAGATTCGAGCGACGCCGGCCAGAGTCTTTAATGCCTGGACATCGGAGAAAGTGATCGTCAAGTGGTTCAGCTGGAAAGGATCTCTCGAGCCGAAAAAGGGCGGGAGGTTCTTCATGCAGTTCGTCACCGGCGCTTCGGGAGACGAAAAGGTGCTGGCGATCAGGAAAAACGAGCTATTCCGATTCAGCTTTGGAAAAGACGGCGAAACAGTAGAAGTAAGATTCAAAAAGGTTAAAGAAGGCTGCGACTGTATCCTCCGCCAGTACGGCATGAAAGATACGCCAAAAGCAAGGGTCGAATGGCATATGGGCTGCCGCAATGGCTGGGTCTTCTTTTTGACCAACCTAAAGGCGTTCCTCGAACATCGGCTTGATCTTCGAAGCCAGAACCCCAAAAAGAGTTATCTGCAGGGGTATGTGAACAGTTAGGCCGCCAAAAAGGTCTTTGCCTAAGTATCAGCCAGACCTTATTTTAATGGCTTGATTGAAACAGGGATAGAGCCAAACCCGTACCCTAAGTAGGATCCGTTGCAGGACGAAGACAGCATCTGGATAGAAGAAGCGTTAGCCGGCAATCAGCGGGCGTACACGTTTCTCATGGACAAGCATCGGCTCGCTATCTTCCATATTGTCAACAAGATAGTCCGCAACGACGAGGTTGCCAACGATCTGGTGCAGGAGACCTTTATGAAGGCCTTCTCAGCCCTGGCATCTTACCGCTCCGAGTACCGGTTTTCGACCTGGCTCTACAAGATCGCCGCGAACTCGTCCATTGACTTCCTTCGCAAAAAGCGGATCCAGGCTCTGTCTCTTGACCGGCCGTTGGAGACGCAGGATGGCTCGGTTGAGATCGAAGTAGCGGATTATTCCTATCATCCGGAACGGGATCTGGAACGGAAGGAGCGGAGCTTTTCGATAGAAGAGGCGATCGATTCCCTGCCCAAGAACTATCGCGACGTGATAGTTTACCGGCACAAGGAAGATAAATCGTACGAGGAAATAGCCGATTTACTAGGAATACCGGTAGGAACGGTCAAGGCTCGGATATTCCGAGCCCGGGAGCTGCTGAAAAAGAAACTTCGGCACCTCTAATCCACCCCAACCGTCCGCCCCGGCGGACTCGAGGTTACGGTGAATCGGTTTTTCTTTTGCATGCTGTTTGTCGGCGCGTTTGGATCTGTCGTCCTCGCCGGCGAGCACACGTTTCAGTATCAGCGAATTGTCGAAACGGGTGACAAAACCACTCTGAGTCTCACCTGTTTTGATGGCGATATCGAGATCATCGGGCACGACCAACCGAATCTGATCATCGATGCTGTCAAGCATATCAAGATCGGCGATGATCGCGAGGCGGCCGAGATCGCTGATCATATCGAGATCCGGGTTGAGCAGAACGGCCAGCGAGTCAAAGTTTCCGCCAACTATCTGCCGATCCGGGAGCGCGGACGTTCCTTCTGGCAGAAAGTGCTGGGACGCGGCAAGGAAGATTCGTTCGGCGAAGTGAGCTTTATGATCAAGGTTCCGCGTGCCTGCTCGATCGATCTGGATAACGGCGAAGGAAACATGAAGATCAGCGAGATCGATGGTGATGTCAGCATGACAACCTCTTCGCAGCATGTCGCCCTGACGGCGATCCACGGCGCGGTCACTATCAAATCAGCCGCGGCGAGCCTGGAACTGACCAGTATCGAAGGTTCGATAGATATCGCCAATAGCGCCGGCAGCACGAAAGGCGAGATGATCTTTGGACCGGTAACCGTCCGCCAGCCCACCGGCAGTATCGACCTGCGGTTTGTGGATGGCGATGTTCGAGTGAAAACGACGTCCGCGGATGTCAATATCCGGCAGGAGCGGGGCGCGCTTGACCTCACGACCGTGACCGGCAGCGCGACCATCCAGACGCCGCTCGAAACCGCGCGAGATCTGTTCGTTGAAACTGAGTCCGGGGATATTACGTTGATGGTACCATCCGAAGCCTCGGGCGTCCTGAAGATCAAGTCCGAGACAGGGACGATCAGGACGGAGCTTCCGGTGAAGATAGACAAAATGTCGACTCGCCAACTGGTAGGTACCGTGGGAGTCGGCGGAATTCAGGTCTCGCTGGTATCGATATCGGGTGATGTGACTGTCGCCCAGTTTTAAACCGGCGGATCTACATTGGATGTAGCATGCAACGGTCTGTGACCATATACATATCTCTCGCCGCGCTGATGTTCCTGGTGAGTGGAGTTGCTCTCCCGCTCCAGGCGCAACAGGCTGGCGATCCCGTTCCTCCCCCCGACACCGTCTTCATCGAGATCGAGTTGACCAGCGAGGGAGTCAACGCGATCGACACAGCGGGCAACTTCTGGACCTACGACTTTGACCGGAACGCGTTCGTGCCGGATAGATCGGCCGCGGGGAGAACCGTTCGGCCCGGTGAGGGGAGACCGGTTGAGGAGGTAGCGTATCGCTCGGTCGAAGAGCGCTGCACCCAGGAAAAGTTCATCAAGCAATTTCAAAAATCGGTCCTGGTCGGTTATGATGAATATGTCAGTTCCAGTTTTATCGCCTATGGACGCGTGATCGTCAAGGGCTGGGTCAAAGGAGATATTCAGTCGATCAGCGGTCGCGTTCTGGTGACCGAGTCGGGCCGGGTTGATGGAAGTATCAAAGCTCCGGAGATCGTGGTCAATGAGGGCGGTGTGGTCGCCGGTCGGCAGGAGTTGACAAACGCGCTGGACTTCCCGACCGAAGTTATACAGCGATCCTTTTCCGTCGACGGGCTCGTGATCGTGTTTGGATTCCTTATCTTTCTTTTTGTGGTCGCGTTCCTGGTGACCACGCTTTTTCCGATTCAATTCGGGCACCTTCAGGATTGCATGCTCAATTTCAAAGTACGTTCAACCTTCGTCGGTCTGTTGTTTCTGTTCCTGCCTCCCTTGATCATCGTATTGGTCGCGATCACGATCATCGGCATCGCGGTCGTTCCGTTCATTCCGATCGCCTAGGTCGTGGCGATGGCTTGCGGGGTTATCGCGCTCGGCTGCGCCATCGGCGAGTTCATTTCGGGGAAGATACTGGGCGGAAGCAAAAGCCGCGTCGT
>JAMPYH010000207.1 GCA_023700785.1 Candidatus Zixiibacteriota bacterium | reverse complement strand
CCCATTCGGATGGATCAACGGCGTGAGTAAAAGCAAGGCGATCGCAATCCAGATCCGGCCGGCTGCCAGCAGGAGAAACGAACCACAAAGCAGTACGAGAAGTATCGCCTCCATGCGCGCGATATTCGCGGCCGCGATAAACGCGCCACTGAGCAAAAACCATGGCGCTACCAGCATTGTGATCAACGACGGCCAGACGCGATAAACTATGACCAACAGCATTGGGATCACGGCCAGCATGCAGACCAACGAGACAGACCGAGCGAGTGCCATCGAATTGCCGAAGATCGCGAACAGCCCGCCGACAACACTCATATATCCGGGCGGCATCCAGAGGACATGCCGCTCGGGGTTCAGCTCCGGTGAAAGGAGCGAACCATGTTCGGCGACGCCGACCGACTGCCAGAGGAAATGGGCCTCGTCGGGCCATGGAACCGGAAGCGTGTAGCCAGCCAGATAGACAGAAGCGAGAAACGCCGCGACAATTACTGTCGCCAATCCCCAAACCGCATACTGCCGCACTCGCCGTGATGTTGTCAAAAATAGAACGAGCGCGACCAGCGCAAGAATGAGAACAGCGAGATATTCGTGCGGAACGCCGTATGTTACGAGCGGTCGGAAGAGCACAACCTGTTTTGCCGCGGTGTACCACTGGGGGACAAAAAGGCCAAGCGCGACAGCCCATCCGACCAGTTTTAAGCTCCACTGCTTGTGCACGGAGAACAGATATTCGAGTGCGATCACGACTATAAGGAAACCTTGTGTGAAAAGACGGGAGGAATCATACGCGATAATGAACTGCGCCCAGGTGCATCCCAAAAGGATCAGCATTGACCAGGCAACTTCGCGATTCTCTCGCCAGGATCTGATCCCCGCGATAATCGGGATTATCCAGATCGTCTTAAAGACCGTGAACAGGCCAAAAAATTGATACCAACCGGACTGGACGAGCCAGAAGACCGGATTCTCCGGGAGATGCTTGAGGTAGAATGAAAGAGAATAGACGACATCCTGGCGTGCCGCGAGCCAGTACCTAAAAAGCCCGTACGATCCCAATGTTAGTGCCAGTCCCGCGAGTACCTCAAATAACTTGTCATGAAATGGGCGATCGTGGTCTTGAATCCGGAGATAGACAAACCAGGGGATCATAAACGCGACCGATTCGCGATTGAAAAGCGCGAGTAGAAAACAGAGCCAGAAGAGTTTCGGTCTGCTCCGTACCCACCACATGAGCAGTAGCAACAGGATGGTGATGGAATCAGTGTAGCCGGAATTGAACATTGAGTTTAAAGTCACCAGCGAGAATGCCAGGATCGCGACCCCCGCGACAGCCTCGACCGGCCGGTCAAAACGAGATCGGAAGTAGCGATACCCGGTGTACAGAACCAGCCACGCCGCCAGCAGATTGGTAATGATGATCAGCTCGCCTCGCAGAAAGAGGAGGTAGCTGAGAAGCGGTGTAAGTATCCGGTGTGGGAAGCCGATCGCCGGATTGATCCCGAATGGTTCTTTGGCCAGCGCGGCAAACTGCTCGCCAAACCCGCCAAGGGTTAGTGTCGGTCGCGTGTAAAACGCCGCCGCGGCGAAAAATACGAGAGAGATCAGTAAAGCCGCGCCATGCTCTCCGATTCGGGTCTGGATCGACCCAACCAGATGGTCGATTGATTCGCTAATGCGGAGTTTTGTTTTGGAAGCGACCCCGATCCGAAGCAACATCCAACCAAAACCAAGCAGTGCGATCCCGGTGACCAGGTAGGTTGTGAAGATATTCAAGCCAATCCTCTGTTGCTACATTGCCGCCCTCCACAATGTACAATCCGGCTCACGGAATTGCAAAATGAGAATCAGCCAAAGAAAAAGGGCCCGACAGCGGGCCCGTGGATATCATACGCAGGAAACCTATCTATTGGGTCGGGACGGCGCCCCCCGCCATTCTCTCTTCAACTATCCTCTGCGTATCCTGCGCGATCACCAATTCTTCGTTGGTCGGGATGACGAGGACTTTTACCTTGGCGCCTGGCCCGGATATATCCATCTCCTTGGCCGTCGCGGCGCTGTTCTTCTCTTCGTCAACAACTACTCCCATCTGCTCCATCCCTTTGCAGGAAAGCGAACGGACCACCGAGGAGTTCTCCCCGACACCGGCGGTGAAGACAATTGCGTCAAGGCGCCCCATCGCGGCCCAGTAGGAACCGATATACTTCTTGATCCGGTAGCAGAAAATATCCAGCGCCAATTTGGCGTTACTGTTGCCGGAATTGGCCGCCGAGATCACTTCTCGCATATCCGAAGAAACACCTGAGATGCCGACCAGGCCGGAATGCTTGTTCAGCATGGTATTCCCCTCGTGCAATGAGAGTTCTTCACGTGCCATGATATGCAGAATGATCGCCGGGTCGAGGTCCCCCGAGCGGGTCCCCATCAACAAACCTTCAAGCGGAGTGAACCCCATGGAGGTATCGATCGAAACACCGCTATCCACCGCGGCCATCGACGCTCCATTCCCGAGATGCGCGGTAATGATCTTCAGTTCCGACAGCGGCTTTCCGAGCATATGCGCCGCGCGGTCGCTGACATACTTGTGCGAAGTACCGTGGAAGCCGTAACGGCGGATCGAATATCGCTTATAGAATACATAAGGGATGCCATAAATATAAGCGTGCGGGGGCATTCGCCAGTGGAATGCCGTGTCGAAGACCGCGACCTGCGGCACTTTCGGCAGGGTCTTGATGCAAGCGTTAATGCCGCGAATGTTGTGCGGGTTGTGCAGCGGCGCCAGCTCGATCAGCGAGCGCAGGGCGGACATGAGATCCGGCGTGATCAGCACGGAATCGGTGAACTCCTCGCCGCCATGCACCACGCGATGACCGATCGCGTTGATCTCGTTTTTGTCCTTGATGACGCCATGGTTGGGGGAGAGGAGCATCGACACGACATACTCCACCGCCACAATATGATCCAATATCTCGGCCGATACTTTGATCTCCGGGCGATCCCACGGTTTGTGCGTGAGGACCGATTCCGACATCCCGATCCGTGACACCAGTCCCTTGGCCAGCGCGATCTGACTGTCGGTGTCGATCAGTTGATATTTGACAGAGGATGAACCGCAGTTCAATACCAGGATCTTCATTTCACCACCTCCGATACTACCGTGGTGCGGGTCGGGATGCGGTTTCCTTCAGCGTCGTACTGGAAGAATCCGCGGCCGGACTTGACCCCGAGATGGCCGGCGCGAACCATCTTGCGAAGGATCGGGCAGGGGTTGTACTTGTGATCGGAAAGCTCATTGAGCAGGTTCATCATCCAGGACATCACCACATCCAATCCCATCATATCCGCCAGCGCGAGCGGGCCGACATTAAAGCCAAAGCCGAGTTTCATCGCCTCATCGATATCCTCCGCCGACGCCACTCCCTCCATCAGGACGTGCATCGCTTCGTTGATCAGCGGCACGATGATCCGGGTGGTCACATAGCCGGGGTACTCATTGACCGTGATCCATTTCTTTTCAAGAATATCCGCCAGCTCGACCGCCTTGCGGAAGGTTGACTCGTCGGTCTTGAGCCCTTTGACGATCTCGACCAGAGGGATCCTGGTGACCGGATTCAAGAAGTGCATCCCGATGACTTTCTCCGGTCGTTCCGTGGATTGGGCTATTTCGGAGATGGAGAGCGTCGCGGTGTTGGTGATCAACACCACGTCGGGTCCGCAGATGGTATCGAGCTTTTCAAAAAGCGCGCGCTTTTTCTCGAGATCCTCGTAGATCGCTTCGAGCACGATCTCCGCGTCTTCGGCGACAGACAGGTCGCTTGAGGCGCTGATGCGGGCCAGGATCGCTTTTTTGTCCGACTTGGTCAGCCCCCAACGACTGATCTCGCGATCCATCGACTCGCCTATTCCCTTAACGCCGCGTTCCGCCAGTTTGGTGGTACGGTCAACCAGGGTGACTTCATGGCCGGTGGTGGCAATCGCCTCAGCAAGGCCTTGTCCCATGATCCCGGCGCCGATGACTACTATTTTAGATGTCGCCATTTCTCAACTCACTATTGTGAAATTCGTAACAAACACCACGTTTGCCAACGTTATATAGGCATTTCCTGTATCGGTGCAAGTCATATTTCGATAAAGAACTAAGCAGCCTTTGGGAAGAAAATCTGGTCAAAATCGGTACTTAACGGTAGAAAGATATAGGCAACATTAATGGATTCCGATTGACAGACGCGGCTGCGGCCGCTATACTGCAAAGTCGCGTAACACTTTGGGAGACAATATGTCCAAGCTTCGATCCGCCGCGCTTCTGATGGTACTCTGTTTGACCCTGGCAGCGGCCGACAGTTTCGCCATCTCTCGAACCAGCCGATCCCTGAATTATCTGCAGGTGTTTGGCTCCTACAACAGTCCTGTTGGCGAGGTTGAGTTCTTTAATTTGCCCGACTACAACGGCAATTTCGACGCTGATGATGTCTATGAGTCAGGGGGATCTTTTGGAATCGGCCTGGGGCAGGTGCGCGCCGGCCGCATGCACTGGGGGCTCGATTTCCGTTATACCAAACATGAACTTCAGGATGTAGTTGAAAATAACGATGTAGTCGTTACCGGTATCGAGGGGCTCGGCATCAGCAGCTACGACCTCGACCTGAGCATTAACTACTATTTGAGTGATATGGCTCAAATCGGCTTCTCGCCTTTTGTCGGACTGGGCGTTACCGCCGGGATCATGTCAGCGGGCTACGACAACGATGATTTCGACAACGAGACCGAGATGAAGGCGCTAGCCGGTCTTAATTTCGGATTCGACCTCCGGCTGGCCCAAAATGCCGACGGTTCCCAGATAAGTCTGGTCTCACTTAACCGGTATGATGTTATGGCGTCCGACGAACGTCCTCGTTATCTTAATCTCGGACTGGCGCTGCGCTATTACGTGCGGCCCTAGCCAGAACGCGAGGATCGATCACAATAGTGCAACACCACCAGGTCAGGCGAATACTCACCGGCGCGACGGCCATCTGCATGATCGCCGGACTGCTTTCATGTGGAGGTGACGGCCCGACTGAGCCGCCCAAAGTAACGAAGCCGGATATTACATCATTTACCGGAACGCCTACCGATATCGCGCCGGGGGACTCCGTCCTTTTCGCCTATGCCGCGGTTCGCGCCGATTCACTCAAACTTTTCCCGACCGGCCAGAAATTGACAAATGCCGTCTCCGGCTCT
>JAMPYH010000206.1 GCA_023700785.1 Candidatus Zixiibacteriota bacterium | reverse complement strand
CACGCTTGGGCTGGGGATGTTTATTTCCACGCTCACGCACACGCAGCAGCAGGCGATGTTCCTCGCCTGGTTTTTCTCCATCTTTACGATGCTGACCTCCGGGTACTTTACACCGATCGCCAATATGCCGGAATGGCTGCAGCAGGTAACATTGATCAACCCGATGCGTTATTATATTGAGATAGTGCGAGGAATCGTGCTCAAGGGAGCCGGTATGGCCGACTTTTATATGAGTGTGGTGGGGATGACCATTTTCGGTCTGGTGATCTTCGCGTTCGCGGCATTGAGATTCCATAAGCGGGCAAGATAGAAGGGAAACATGCGAATACTGATCAGTGGCGCTTCGGGGTTGATCGGCAGCGCTCTGCTGCCTGCGTTGGAACGAGACGGCCACACACTTATTGCGCTTACCCGGAAGCGTGGTTCGCAAATGAAGAACGCGATCGAATGGGACCCGGAACGGCGAGAGCTTGACGCGCGACAGATCGAGGGGGTCGATGCGGTCATCCATTTGGCGGGAGAGAATATTGGCGGTGGCCGCTGGACCGAAGCGCGCAAAGAGCTCATTCTGAATAGCCGTGCTGTCGGCACTACGTTGCTCTGTGAGACGATCGCCTCGCTGAAGCACAAACCGAGGGTGCTGGTCTCGGCATCCGCAATCGGTTACTACGGCGACCGCGGGAGCGAGACGTTGACCGAAGCAAGTTCCGCAGGCACCGGTTTTCTTTCGGAGGTCTGTGTCGCTTGGGAGGATGCGACGAAGGCAGCGGTGTCGAGCGGAGTTCGCGTTGTAACAACGCGAACCGGGATAGTGCAGACGGTCAACGGCGGATCGCTTCAACGGATGTTGCTTCCGTTTAAGCTGGGATTGGGAGGAAAGTTTGGCGACGGCTCTCAGTTCTGGAGCTGGATCGCGATTGACGATGTTGTGGGGGCGATCCAATTCTCGCTGGTTAACGAGAATCTCTCGGGGCCGGTAAACCTTGCCGCTCCATATCCTGTCACCAACGCGGAGTTCACCAGGACGCTGGCTTCAGTATTGAGACGGCCGGCGTTCGCGCCGATGCCGCGTTTCCTGATGAAGGTGATCCTCGGTGAAATGGCGGACTCGCTTCTTTTCTCCAGCGCCAAAGCAGTCCCCGCCAAATTACGGCAGGCTGGTTATCAATTTCACTATACGGAGCTTGAGCCGGCATTACGAACACTCCTAAGTCGCTAGTATTCATCTGCTTTCGCCTTTCAACGTGTACTAAACGGTAAGGTTTGGCTTCATTTTCTATTGCAGTCGGAAAAGGGATACATATATTCTCCCCTTTAACGCCGGGCAGAGCGACAAGAGGTAAGTGTGGCTGATATAAATGATAGAAAACGGACGCTGTTCCGTCATCCGCTCGCCGCGATAGGCGGCGCCTTAACGATCGCGGGCGGTTTTATATTCATCGTTCTTCTTCTGCTCGACATCTCTGTCGGCGGCGAAAACCCGTACAGTTCGTTGGTGACGTTTGTCGTCGTGCCGGCGATCATCACGCTCGGCGTGATCCTGTTTCTGATCGCGTCGTGGTTGCAGGTGCGCGCCGCGCGCGCGCGGGGCGAACATGTCAGGTTTAATCTTCGGATCGATCCGACCGACCCGAACTACATGCGCTCTCTCTGGCTCTTTTTGGGCCTGAGCGCCGCGTTGATCCTGGTGGTCAGTTACAGCGGTTATCGCGCGTATGAAGCGACCGACTCGGTCGCGTTTTGCGGCAAGACCTGCCACACCGTGATGGAGCCGCAGTATGTGACGTACAAAAACTCTCCGCACGCGAAAGTCGCCTGTGTGGAGTGTCATATCGGCCCCGGCGCGTCGTTTTACGTGAAGTCAAAGCTTGATGGTACGCGCCAGCTTTTCCGGACAGCGCTCAATTCGTATGAGCGGCCGATCCAAACGCCGGTGCACAATTTGCGACCGGCGCAGGAGACGTGCGAAGGCTGCCACTGGCCGCAACAATTCTGGGGAAACAAGTTCACCACTCGCACTTACTATAAGACTGACGAGCAGAACTCCCCCTGGACGATCAGCTTCCTGGTGAAAGTCGGCGGCGGGAATCCGCGCACCGGCAAGCTTGAGGGGATCCATTGGCATATGTTGGCCGCGAACAAAGTTGAGTATGTCGCGACCGATGAAAAGCGCCAGACTATACCGTGGGTCAGGGTAACCTCACCCGACGGCACGCAGAAGGTGTACAAAAGCGCCGGTAGTGAGATCCCGGATATCAATGATCCCGCAACCGAGATCCGCTCATTTGACTGCATGGATTGTCACAACCGCCCGAGCCATAAGTTTCTCGCGCCCGCCACCGCGCTCAATCTCGCGTTGAGCACCAGAAATGTATCGCCGACTCTGCCGTACATTCGACAGGTAGGACTGGATCTGCTGAACGCGTCGTATGAAGATCGAGAGCAGGCACAGGCCGCGCTGGATACCGGCTTGATGGCGTACTACCAGGCAAATTATCCGGAGATCGCCGTCTCCCATGCCGCGGAGATCAGCAGATCCACCAAGACACTGAAGACGATCTACGCCGAGAACTTTTTCCCCGAGATGAAAACTGACTATCGCGCGCGAGAGAATAACCTTAGCCATTTCGTTAATGACGGCTGTTTCCGCTGTCACAGTGGTAATATGGAAAGTGACGACGGGAGCACGATATCCTCTGCCTGTTCCACCTGTCATTTGATCGTCGCGCAGGGACCATCCGAAGATCTTTCGCAGTTGACGAGCAGTATCACGGGGCTGGATTTCCAGCATCCCGAGGATATTGGCGACGCGTGGAAAGAAGCGAAATGCACGGATTGTCATACGCCTGATTCAGGATATTGATCTATAGAGATGCAAAACGGCGAGTGAGATAAACTCACTCGTCCGACCGTCGGGAAACTGGCCCCGGCGGTTTTTTTATCTGCCGCAATCGTTTGTGCCTGAATCTTTTCCGTCGCCGCCAATTCTCTGCCGCCAAATTGCCATCCTCCCGGCTCGTTCAAACGTATTACTTGGGTAATAGCTTGGGATGTGGCGGGAACTAATACTGATCAACACTAGCTTGAGACGACTAATAGGGCTACTTGTGTTCGTCAAAAATAGACTTGGAGGTTTGTTTTAATGTTGCTAATAGATTGTGGGACAGCATGTTTTGGTCAATCCGATGACCGGTGGTGTGGGGTAGCTCGCACCAAAAGGAACGAAGTGTGGTCCAAAAAATCCGTTGACATTCAACTAACAACACTCCTATTTACGCCTTCAAAATCTCGGGGGTAACGCTCCGGGATGTCAGAGGTGTAAATAACTGCCTGAGAGAGGAAGAGTTGAGTGCAGAATCACTCAACCGAGGTGCGAAGACGGTAGAAGTTTTAGGAAGGTATTAAGGATGTGCGCGGTCGCGAGGCGATAGCGTGTATCCTTTTTTTTCGCCCATACATAAACCACTAATATCACCCAAGACGAAAGGGAAGATCAAATGTTCAAACGTGTGACACTCGCTCTGCTGGCGCTGATGCTGTTGGTCGTTGTCGGCTGCAGCAAGGCTCCGGAAGCCGAGATGACTGCCGCCTCCGCGGCGTTCGACGCTGCCCGTGCGGCTGAAGCCGAGGCGTATGTGGCCGACGCGTTCCGCATGGCTCAGGATACCCTGAACGCGGCCCAGGCAATGAAGACCGAGCAGGATGGCAAGTTCGCCCTGTTCCGTTCCTATGGCAAGTCTAAGGAAATGTTCGCCCGCGCCCAGGCTCTCGCTGAGAAGGCTACTGCCGACGCCGCTGCCGAAAAAGAGAGAGTGAAAGCGGAAGTGATGACGTTGATGGCCGACGCCAAGGCCGCGATGGACGCCGCCACTGCGGCAGTTGACAAAGCCCCCAAGGGCAAAGACACCAAGGCCGAGATCGAATTGATCAAGAACAGCCTGGCCGCCCTGGCTCCGGCGTATGCCGATGCCGAGGCTGATTTCAACGCCGGCAAGTTCCTCACCGCCAAGTCGAAATTCGAAGGCGTGATGGCTCAGGCCAAGTCGATTCAGGATGAAGTCGCCGCCGCTGCCGCTCGCAAGGCCGGCAACTAACGATCCCTGATGTCGAACAATCCCGTTTCTCCGCGAAGGGCCGCCACTCCTGGCGGCCCTCGCGATATATATGAGGACGTCCCGATGAAGCGTCCATCGTTCCACCCGTCGCCGAAAAAGATCCTCGCGGTTGTGCTCGCGCTGGTCCCGGTGATCTGGGTGGTTTATTTGTTTCTGACACCGGCCGAACCACCCACCACACTCCTCAGCAGTGCCAAACTGACCCTTGAGACCGCGCGCAACGCCGGCGCTCTTCGCTATTCCGAGGTTGCTTTTCGGAACGCCGAGGAGTTGGTCAAGGCCGGCTGGATGGAGATGGCGAGACAGAATGGGCGACTGGCGCCGTTGCGCGATTACGGCACGGCTGACTCGCTGTTGATGCAGGCGATCAAAGTCGCCTCCGAAGCGACCACCAGTTCCCAGCAATTCCTCAACGATCTGCAGCGTGTCGTCCATAATGAGCGGCAGGATCTGCAGGAGGAGTTGGTCTCCTGGCAGCAGGCCCTAAACGGCTCACTCGCGCGACTCAGTTTGACCAGATACTGGTCGATGGCGGAATTGGCGGCCAAGCAGGCCGACCGGATGGTCAATCTCGGCGAGTATGACGAAGCCCGAGAATCAATGTCGCTCAGCCGGACCTGGCTGTCGCAATTGGCCAAGTCGATGGATCAGTACGATGATCAGGACTCACAATATCTTCCAGTCTGGCGCCGGTGGGTTGAGGAGACGATCGCTGACTCGAAAGCGAGCGGTGGCTATGCGGTGATAGTTGATAAGGGAAAGCACAGGCTTTACCTGGTTAAAGCGGGGAAGGTGATTCATACGTATAATTGTGAGCTGGGGTATAACGCCGGGCACCAGAAGATGTTCTCAGGCGACGGCGCCACCCCGGAGGGAAAATACCGGATAACCGCTTATCGTCCACGCGGGAGCCGGTATTACAAGGCGCTGAACATAAATTATCCGAACGATAATGACAGAAAACGGTTTGCAGATAATAAAGCGAAAGGGATCATCTCGCAGCGGGCACGGATCGGCGGCCTTATCGAGATCCACGGCCATGGCGGCCAGGGGAAAGACTGGACCGAGGGTTGTGTCGCGCTGACCAACAAAGAGATGGACCAT
>JAMPYH010000205.1 GCA_023700785.1 Candidatus Zixiibacteriota bacterium | reverse complement strand
GCTTCCCTCGAGATTGTTACATTGCTCGATAAGCCCGGCAGCCATCGAACCAAGTTCGAGGTCAAGTATAAGGGCTTCAGTATCGGCAATGAGTTTGTGATCGGCTTTGGGCTCGACAATACGCAGAAATATAGAAATCTTCCGTTCATCGGCCGTTTGATCGACCGATGAACTTCGCTTGCCGCGCCGGGCGATTGAATCCGCGGCCGGTTCGCTGGTATAACCTGTAGATGAACACTTTTTCGTGGAGAGACAGTGAACGATTCGCATAACCGACCCGACAGACCGGGTGGTCCGATGAAAAACAAAGGTGAAAGTCCCCGCGACGGTTCTTCGTGGCGCGGCCCCGGGAGAACATTGCTTTTCTGGGCGGTCCTGCTGCTGGGCAGTGTCGTGATCTATAATTATCTGTCCGGCATGAATCCGGAAGTCGCCGAGATCAGCTATTCCGAATTCACCCAGCAGATCGATAGCGCCAATGTGACCGAAGTGATCTTCCTGGAGCGCGAAGTTGAGGGAAAGCTGAAAGAAGGGAAGACCTTCGCGACGACCAAATCAACCCGGTCTTTCAGCCAGTTCAAGACCCGTATTCCTTTCCCGGATACCAACTACGACCTGGTGAAACGACTTGAAGCTACCGGCGCGAAAGTGAAAGCCGCCGAAAAAGGGCCGGATTTCCTGTCGATTCTGATCGCGGTGGGGCCGTGGATCCTGCTGCTGTTCGTGTACATATTCTTCCTGCGCCAGATGCAGGGCGCGTCCGGGCCAAAGGGACTTTTCTCATTCGGAAAATCGAAAGCCAAGCTGATGACCGACGAGCGCCCGAAGGTGACGTTTAACGATGTTGCCGGCGCGGATGAAGCGAAAGAAGAACTCAAGGAGATCATTGAGTTCCTTAAAGAGCCGGGGAAATTCCAGAAACTCGGCGGCAAGATCCCCAAAGGCGCGCTTCTGCTCGGTCCGCCCGGAACGGGGAAGACGCTGTTGGCGCGCGCGGTGGCCGGCGAAGCCGGCGTGCCGTTCTTCTCGATGTCCGGCTCGGACTTTGTCGAGATGTTTGTCGGCGTCGGTGCTTCGCGTGTTCGCGACCTGTTTGATCAGGGGAAGCGCAACGCGCCATGCATTATCTTTATCGATGAGATCGACGCGGTCGGGCGCCATCGCGGCGCCGGTCTTGGCGGTGGACATGATGAACGCGAGCAAACTCTCAATCAATTATTGGTCGAGATGGATGGCTTTGAGTCGAATGACGGTGTCATTCTTATCGCCGCGACCAACCGCCCGGATGTTCTCGACCCGGCGCTCCTTCGTCCCGGACGATTCGACCGACAGATAGTTGTCGCCACACCTGATGTCAAGGGGCGCGAAGGGATCCTCAAAGTCCATACGCGCAAGATCAAGACCTCGCCCGATGTTGAATTGACCGTTCTGGCTCGCGGCACGCCCGGAATGTCCGGCGCCGACCTTGCCAACATGGTGAATGAGGCCGCGCTTCTGGCCGCGCGGAAAAATAAAGAATCCGTCTCGATGTTCGACTTTGAGGAGGCGAAGGACAAAGTGATGATGGGCTCCGCCCGGAAATCGCTGGTCATCACCGACGAAGAAAAGAAGATCATCGCCTATCACGAGGCCGGGCATACTCTGGTTGCCAAGTACCTGCCAAAAGCGGATCCGATCCACAAGGTGACGATCATCCCGCGCGGCATGGCGCTGGGTGTTACCCAGTCATTGCCGGTGGACGAGCGGCACACTCATAGCCGGGATTATCTGGAAACAGTTCTCGCGGTGTTGATGGGCGGTCGAGTCGCCGAAATACTGGTCTTCAACCAGTTGGATACCGGCGCCGGGAATGATCTCGAGCGGGCGACCAAACTCGCGCGCAAGATGGTTTGCAATTGGGGGATGTCGGAAAAGATCGGGCCGGTGACGTTTGGCAAGACCGAGGAGCATATCTTCCTGGGCCGCGAGATGGCGCAAGCGGCGGATCATTCCGAGGCGACGTCGGTCATTATCGACCAGGAGATATCCAGTTTTGTCACGTCGGCCGAAACCATGGCGCGTAAGCTGCTCGCCGCAAATCTCGATAAACTGCACCTTCTGGCCAAGGCGCTGCTGGAGCGGGAGATCATCGACGGCCGCGAAGTAGATGAAATAATTGGTCGGGCATCCGGGAATGTCGAGCCGGTCATCGCGCCGGTCCCGACCAGCTAAATGTGGCGATAGACCGCGACAAGATCATCCAGGGGGTAAAGCTGATCCTTGAGGGAGTCGGTGAAAAGCTGACTCGCGAGGGACTGGAGCGAACCCCGGAACGCATAGCGGAGTTCTACGACGAAGTGCTCGCCGGCATGGAGCAGGATCCCGCGGTCGAACTTCAACGCTACACGACGAAAAACAAAGACGAGATGATCATCCTGCGTGACATCTCGTTTTTCTCTTTGTGCGAGCATCATCTCCTGCCGTTCTTTGGCCGGATCCATATTGCCTACATCCCGCAAAACGACAAGATGGTCGGCTTCTCGAACATGATCAAGGTGATCGATATCCTCTCGAAGCGGCTCCAGGTGCAGGAACGGATGACCTCGCAGATCGCCGATTCGATCGTTGACGCGCTGGGGGCGAAAGGGGTGCTGGTGGTGGTCGAGGCGGAACATCTCTGCATGACCATGCGCGGCCTTAAAGCGCCGGGAAGTTTGATAGTCACTTCGGCGATCCGCGGCATGATGCGGCGCGACGCCACCCGCTATGAGGCGCTGACCCTCATAGAGAGCCGTCGCAAGTAGTATCCCGCTTTCGAATAATCCCTTGCCTTTCCCCTCCGGCCGGTGCACTTTCTGTATAGAGGGCAGGGTTCGGCTATGACAGGTACCATCTCAACAGACAAACGAGTACCCGCGCCAATCGCGCTATCCGGCGGGCGGCAGCTATCGTTCGAACGGCCGTTGGTGATGGGAATTGTCAATGTCACACCGGATTCGTTCTCCGACGGCGGGCAATTTCTGCTGGCCGATCACGCGGTCGGCCACGCGCTGAGACTCGTCGAGGAAGGCGCGGATCTGATCGATATCGGCGGGGAGTCTTCGCGTCCCGGCGCGGACGCTATTTCGATCGAGGATGAGATCCAGCGCGTGCTGCCGGTGATCGAGCAGCTCCGGAGTCAGACCGAGATCCCGATATCTATCGACACCTACAAAGCCGCGGTCGCCGAGAAAGCGATCCTGGCGGGCGCGGATATTATCAACGATATCTCCGCGCTTCGCACCGACGCCGAGATGGTCCGGATCGCCGCCCAAACCGGCGCGCCGGTCGTGTTGATGCATATGCTGGGAACGCCGCTGACCATGCAACAGAATCCCTGTTACGATAACTGCGTCGAGGAGATACTCGCGTTTCTGGCTCAGCGTATCGCGTTCGCGACGCAGCATGGCGTGGTCCGAGGGAAACTGATCGTCGATCCGGGGATCGGCTTCGGCAAACGGGTGCAGGACAATCTCGAATTGCTTGCGCATGTCGAGAGATTTTCGCACTTTGGATTGCCGGTGCTGGTAGGAGCATCGAGAAAGTCGTTTATCGACAAGGTCGCCGGGACGGGCGCGTCTCCCGCCGAGCGACTGGGCGGATCGATCGCGGCCGCGCTGGTGGCGCTGTTACATGGCGCCAATATCGTGCGCGTGCATGATGTCGCGGCGACAATTGAGGCGCTGCGAGTCGCCAAAGCGGTGGTGGATAAAAGATGAATCTGCTTGGGTTTGATTTCATTCGATTTGGATGGAAAGACGCGGTCGATATCACGATCGTGTCGGTCATTATCTATCAACTGCTCAAGCTGACCAAAGGGACCCGTTCCGCGCAGATCATTGTCGGAATGACCCTCATCGGCCTGGTCGCCTTCTTCTCGTACTGGTTTCAGCTCGAAGCGCTGACCTGGCTCTTTACCAATCTCGCCACTGTCGGCTTTATCGTATTGGTGATCGTTTTCCAGCCGGAACTTCGCGGCGCCCTTGCCCACATGGGGCAAAACCCGATCTTTCGGCGGTTGGTCAATCTGGAGCAGCGCAGGACGCTCGATGAGGTTGGCCGCGCGGCGCTCCGGCTCGCGGAACTCCGCTATGGCGGCTTGATCGTGGTGGAGCGAAGAACCGGTTTGCGGAACTTCGCCGAATCCGGCAGATTAATGAACGCCGAACTCTCCAGCGAATTGCTGATCACGCTGTTTACTCCGTACACGCCGTTGCACGACGGCGCGGCGATCGTCTCGGGGAATTATGTGGTGGCGGCCGCGGCATCGCTGCCGCTCTCCGGCAACCCGAAATATTCGCAGTTGTTCGGCATGCGCCACAAAGCGGCCATCGGTGTCTCTGAGGTTTCCGACGCGGTGGTGGTGGTTGTCTCGGAGGAGACTCAGGCGATCTCGATCGCGTATGAAGGGGAGCTTGAGAAGGATATCCGGAAGGCAGATTTCAAGGATCGGCTGCTCTGGTATCTGAAGAAGTAGCTTCACCGACACTGTTTGACATTCCCCTGATATTTCCCTACCTTTTGCCGCTCGTAAACGGCAGTAACAGCCCACAGCGAGGTATGCGCTTGGACGCCAACCGATTGGCTCCCCGAACAGTAGAAGACATAGATGCACGACCTGAGTAAAATACGGAATTTTTCGATCATCGCCCATATCGACCATGGGAAGTCCACCCTGGCTGATCGATTGCTCGAGCAGACCAAGACGCTGTCCACGCGGCAGATGCATGCCCAGGTGCTCGACTCGATGGAGCTTGAGCAGGAGCGCGGCATCACGATCAAAGCGCATGCTATTCGCCTTGACTACAAAGCCAAAGATGGCTCGATCTATGAATTCAACCTGATCGATACCCCGGGTCACGTTGATTTCACATACGAGGTCTCCCGCTCGCTGGCCGCGTGCGAAGGAGCGATACTGGTCGTCGACGCGTCGCAGGGGATCGAAGCTCAAACCCTTTCGAATCTCTATCTCGCGATGGAGAATAATCTTGATATTCTGCCGGTCGTGAATAAGATCGATCTTCCCGCCGCCGACCCCAAGCGCGTGGTCGGTGAAATTGTCGAGTTGCTTGGATGCAAGCCGGAAGAGGTGGTCCAGGTCTCGGCCAAGATGGGGATCGGGGTGAATGAACTGCTTGAAGCTATCGTCCGCCAATTCCGCCCGCCGACCGGAGATCCCGACGCGCCCCTTCAGGCGATGAT